>JAQCLA010000016.1 GCA_027592105.1 Pseudomonadota bacterium
CTTTTCGACCTCAAGCGCCAGTTCCGGCCCGCCGGTTTTCACGATGCGCCCATCGGCCATGATATGCACCACATCGGGCGCGATATGGTCGAGCAAGCGCTGGTAATGGGTGATGACCAAAAAGCCCCGTCCGCTGTCGCGCAGCGCGTTCACGCCATCGGCCACCAGTTTCATCGCATCAACATCAAGACCGGAATCGGTCTCGTCCAAGATGCACATCTTGGGTTCCAGCATCGCCATCTGGAGGATTTCATTGCGCTTTTTCTCGCCACCCGAAAAGCCCACATTGACCGGACGCTTCAGCATATCGGCGTCGATCTTCAGCGCCTTGGCTTTCTCGCGCACCAGCTTGAGGAAATCGCCTGCGCTGATCTCATCCTCGCCGCGGGTCTTGCGCTGCGCGTTCAGCGCCGTGCGCAAAAAGGTCATGTTGCCCACGCCGGGAATTTCGACCGGGTATTGGAACGCCAAGAACAGCCCTGCCGCCGCACGCTCTTCAGCCTCCATCGCCAAAAGGTCTTCACCTTCCAGCGTGGCCGAACCTTCGGTGACCTCGTAACCATCCCGGCCAGACAAGACATAAGACAAGGTCGACTTGCCCGATCCGTTCGGCCCCATGATCGCATGCACGCGCCCTGCCTCGACGGTCAGGTCGACACCTTTGAGGATTTGCTTATCCTCGTCTTCCAGTTTCACGTGCAGGTTCTTGATGGTCAGCATCAGGTTCATCCTTTTTCGTTCGTTCGCGGCGACTTGGTCACCGTCATGGTCTTTCAGGCCGCAGCACGCGTGGCCGATGATGGTTTCGCTTTGCGCCTTGTGGTTTTGGCCACTGGCTTGAGCAGAAAATTCTTGTTGGTGGCGTAGCGTTGGATGGTTTCGACAACCGTGTAGCCTGTCTCGGCGCACCAAGCATCGAATGCTTCATAGTTTTGCTGATCGACCTCGACCAACATGCGCGGACGGCAGCGCGCGATGGTTTCCGCCAACCCGGACAGCGCATCCATTTCCATGCCTTCGACGTCGATCTTGATGAAATCGGGCTTTTCCGCGGCCAAGAGAGTATCGCCGGTGATTACGGCAATATCGCCCGCGCCATCCAGCATCTTGGCGGCGCCGAGGTTCTTGTGCCGGCTTTCCATGCCGAAACCTTCGGCAGCATGCGCGCCAAGACCCAGGCCAAGACCAATCTTAATGACGCGATCCTCAATCCCGTTCATCATGATATTGATCAACAAAAGCCGTAGCGCCAGCGGGTTCGGCTCAACCGGAATGACGCGTGCGGCCCCTAGGAACATCGCGGCATACAGCGTGTGATTACCGACATTGGCCCCAATATCGACAAAGGTCGCGCCGCGTTTGACATGCGCGCGCAGCATCGCCAGTTCTTCTGCTTCGTAGAAGCCGGCATTACGATGCGCGCGCTGGATCGGATCGGCCTCTTTGTCGGTCGCAAACAGCACCCGCTGTCCATCATGGCGGCCCGCGGTGATATCCACATCGCGGAACCAAACAATGCCCGCATCCGACAGCGCCGCCAAGGCAGGGGCCGTGTTAAAATGGCGCAGCTTGATCTGGTCGGATCGTTTCTCTTCCATGCTGGATACTTTCCTGCCCTCGTTAAACATACCGCGCATCCGCGTCATACCACGCCACAGCGGCCACACGGGCGCGCAGCGCCCGCCGCTAGCGGCCACAGGCATGGGATGCGAAAAGCCGCTCATCTTACTTCCGCATGATCAGCTTGGCCGAAACATGGCTGATGATCGTCGCCGTTACCGCGGCAAAGGCCGCCAGCCCCGGTCCACCCGGCTGCCAGACCGGATAGGTCAGCCCCATCATGAACACCACGCCGATCGACACCAAAAGCGCGTAGCGTGCGCGCGGTTCGCCCGCGGTCAGCCAAAATTTCATATTCATACGCGGACCCCGCTTTGACATGCGACCATCGGTGGTGTGTTCACACCGCCCTAGCCGACGCTTCCTTCAAGGCTAATGGCAACAAGTTGTTGGGCTTCCATCGCGAATTCCATCGGCAGCGCCTGTAGAACTTCGCGGGCAAACCCGTTCACGATCAAGGCCACGGCTTCTTCCTCGCCCATGCCACGCGAACGGCAATAAAACATTTGGTCGTCATCCACCTTGGATGTCGTGGCCTCATGTTCCACCCGGCTCGAGTTATTCTTGACCTCGATATAGGGCACGGTATGCGCGCCACATTTATCGCCGATCAACAGGCTGTCGCATTGGGTATAGTTGCGGCTGTCCTTGGCCTTGGGGTGCATCGACACCAACCCGCGATAGGTGTTTTGTGCGCGGCCTGCGCTAATCCCCTTGGAGACGATCCGCGATTTGGTCCGCTTGCCCAAATGCACCATCTTGGTGCCGGTATCTGCCTGCTGCGCGTTATTGGCGATGGCGATGGAATAGAACTCACCCTGTGAATCGTCGCCCCGCAAGATGCAGGAGGGGTATTTCCACGTTATGGCCGAGCCTGTCTCGACCTGTGTCCACATCACCTTGGACCGATCACCCCGGCAATCGGCACGCTTGGTAACGAAGTTGTAAATCCCACCCCGCCCTTCGGCGTCGCCGGGATACCAGTTCTGCACCGTGGAATATTTGATCTCGGCATCATCGAGCAAGACAAGCTCAACCACCGCGGCATGCAGCTGATGCGTGTCGCGCTTGGGCGCGGTGCAGCCCTCAAGGTAGCTCACGTAGCTGCCCTTGTCGGCGATGATCAACGTGCGCTCGAACTGGCCGGTGTTCTCAGCATTGATCCGGAAATAGGTCGACAGTTCCATCGGGCAGCGCACACCCGGCGGGATGTAGACAAAGGAGCCGTCCGAGAAGACCGCCGAATTGAGCGTCGCGAAATAGTTGTCGGTGATCGGCACGACCGACCCGAGGTACTTCTTGACCAGTTCGGGATGTTCGCGGATCGCCTCGGAGATCGAGCAAAAGATCACGCCTGCCTTTTTCAGTTCGGCCTGAAAGGTCGTGCCGACGCTGACGGAGTCGAAAACCGCATCGACGGCAACCTTGCGCCTCTCGGTGGGCATATCCTCGGCCCCCTCGACACCGGCAAGGATCATCTGCTCTTTCAGCGGGATGCCCAACTTCTTGTATGTCGCCAATAGCTTGGGGTCGACATCATCAAGGCTTTTGGGCTTTTCCGCCATGCTTTTGGGGCGGGCATAGTAATACTGATCTTGATAATCGATCGCGGGGTAGTTCAGCATCGCCCATTCAGGTTCTGCCATCTGCTTCCAGCGTTTGAACGCCTGCAGGCGCCAATCGGTCATCCATTCCGGCTCTTCGTTCTTTTCCGAAATGAGCCGCACGATGTCTTCGTTCACGCCCTTGGGGGCGTAATCCATCTCGATATCGGTGGACCACCCGTATTTATAGGTGCCGCTCATCGCCTGCACGGTTTCCACGGTCTCGCGGTCAACGCCGTCGCGGACTTCTGTATCGAGTGCGGCCATGGTCATTCCTCCGTCGCGCCGGCCTTGGCCGGCATATCCAAGGGGCGAAAACGCTGCCCCAATCTGTTCTCCGCCCCGTTGCGCAATGGGGCTTGATCCGTTTTCAGCGCGCGCGATCGGCGGCGCGTTTGCGCGCGGCCAACCACAGATCGGCAAAAGCCGACACTTCGGCCTCGGTCGTCTGGGGGCCGAGCGAGACCCGCAAACCAGCCGCCGCAAGCCCCGCGTCATAGCCCATGGCGCGCAACACGCCACTGGCCTTGACCTTGCCAGAGGAGCAAGCAGAACCAGCCGAAACAGCCACCCCCGCCAGATCCATCTGCATCACCTGCGTCTCGCCCCGCCAACCGGGCGTCAGCAAGAAACTCGTGTTCGGCAGACGCGCAACGCCTTTCCCGACTAAAATAGTCGATGGCGCGCGATCTTCCAGAGTCTTTTCTAGAATATTTCTAAGTTGCGCAACCCTTTCCCAAACGCCATCGGCCAGATCTTGTGTTGCAGCAACCGCCGCCGCCCCAAATCCCGCAATGCCGATGACATTCTCGGTGCCTGCGCGCCAGCCCATCTCTTGCCCGCCGCCCCTGATCTGCGCGGCGAGATCCAAGCCGCGCTTGATGACCAGCGCGCCGATGCCCTTTGGCCCGCCGATTTTATGGGCCGAGACGAAAACCATCTCGACGCCTGACCAATCAAAACCCAAAGGCAGCTTGCCGAACCCTTGTGTCCAATCGCTGACCGCAAGACCGCTTGGCAAATCCTGCACGATCCCCGTCTCGGAATTGGCCAGCTGCAGGGTCGCGGCCTGCGGCGCGGCAATGGCGACAAGGCCCGATTGATCCACCACCAGATCTTCGCGCGTCCATGCGCGCACCGCGTCATGCTCGATCGCGGCGCCATGCAGATCACGCCCGGCCAAGGCCAGTGCTGCCGCCTCGGTCGCGCCTGAGACAAAGATGATATCGGCCCCATGCGCGCCCAAGGCCACGGCCAATTGGCTGCGAGCCTGCTCGACAATCGCCTTGGCCGCGCGCCCCTCACCATGGACAGAGGAGGGATTGCCCACCACATCCATCGCCGCAATCATCGCTGCGCGTGCCTCATCCCGCAAAGGCGTGGTCGCATTATGATCGAGATAGATCCGTGCCATCACGCCCCTGCTTCATCTTTCCAAAAATACGCCAGCGCCCTTAGTCCCCGCGCGATCAGCGCGCCAAAGGGCATGCTTTGATTTTTCGTGCGAAAAATCGCGACCTCACCCTTCGTCCACCACTTCGAAAAGCGTCGGCACCGCCGGGCAAGGGGTCAGCTCGTTTTGCACCACATCCGACAAGCGCGTTTGGTGCAAAAACACATAGACATGGGCCGACATGCTTTCCCAAAGCCGATTGGTCATGGATTGCGCACGACTTCCCGAGACCGCACCCGTCGCCCCCGCGCCCATATGCAAGGCGCTGACGGTTTCATCGACGGCGGCGAAAATCTCGACCACCCGGATCTCGGCGGCGGGGCGGCCCAGCTTGTAACCGCCACCCGGGCCTCGCACCGACTCGACCAAGCCGCCACGCCTGAGCTTGACGAATAATTGCTCCAGATACGGCAAAGAAATATCCTGTCTGCGCGACAGCTCGGCCAAGGTCATCAACCCTTCGCCTTGCATCATCGCAAGATCGGCCATCGCGACCATGGCGTAACGGCCCTTGGTGCTGAGCTTCATTGCACCCCATCTCCCTTGCAAAGATTGACCTTTACGGTCTGCGCGCTTAACTGCAAAGCAACCCGGTTGCGGCAAAGCGCACCCGGCACGATTTGGAATGGTTCTAGGCAGCGGCCCGCGACGCGTCAAGCATGGCCACAGCCCAAGCCACGGCAAGGAGAGACACGTTGCCCGAGGTGATTTTCGCCGGCCCCGAGGGCCGGCTCGAAGGCCGCTACCACCCGCAAAAGGCCAAGGACGCGCCCATCGCTATCGTTTTGCACCCGCATCCGCAATTCGGTGGGACGATGAACAACCGCGTCGTCTACAACCTGCATTATGCCTTTCATAAGATGGGCTTTACCGTGCTGCGGTTCAATTTTCGCGGCGTCGGGCGCAGCCAGGGTGAGTATGACCAAGGCATCGGCGAGTTGAGCGATGCCGCCTCGGCGCTGGATTACCTACAGGCGATGAACCCTAATGCCAAGCATTGCTGGGTTGCGGGATTCTCCTTCGGCGCATGGATCGGGATGCAGCTTTTGATGCGCAGACCGGAAATCACAGGCTTCATCTCGGTGGCACCGCCCGCGAATATGTATGATTTCTCGTTTCTTGCGCCCTGCCCTGCCTCTGGGCTGGTGATCAATGGCACCGCCGACCGCGTGGCCAAGCCGCAAGACACGCGGATTCTGGTCGACAAGCTGCATGAGCAAAAAGGCATCACCATCACCCATGAAGAGATGGAAGGTGCGGGCCATTTCTTCGAAGATCCGCATATGGATCCGATGATCGAAAGCGTGCAAACCTATGTGCGTCGCCGCCTGACGGAAAACACCCGCTGAGGGACGAAGATGAGCCGCATCGCCGAGGAGCTTGCCGATCAACTTGCCCGTGACACGATTGCGGCAGCAGAGAAGCTCGGCGATGACAGGCTGGTCGAACAAATCGCGACAGCCATTGGCGCGTCATCGCCCACGACAGAAGAGCTGTTCCGCACCCTTGTGCGCGTCCGCATCGCCGAGGCGCGCGCGCGCAAGTTACTGGAACAAAAAATCGCCGCCGCCAGCGCGCCGCCCGGCTGAGCCAGCGCAGCTGAAAACGAATTATCAATCATTCACCGCAATGCTGCAGCGTCTAATGTCATGGCGGTGCTATGGATATTCTCACAAAGACCCGCAACCATAGCGCGGCCTTGGCCGATTATCTGACTGGGGTGATGGCATGCGCGGCAGGTCCGGTGCCAGATGACGGGTTATGCCTGCATCTTTGGCGTCTCGAGCATGTCGCCGTCACCTGTGATTGGATCGATCCTACCTATCGACGGCAGTTGGCCTTGGCCTTGGAGGCTGCGTGGCGCGATGGGATCAGTGCGGCGTCACCGGTGGGATGGCGGATCATGCTTTATCAAGATATCATACCCACACTTGCCCTACGCCCCATCAGCGATCGGGCCATGCCCCTGCCCGGTGCCGCGCGAGTCGTCTCTGATCCGGGCGATGTCTTGATGGCCTATCACCGCGCGCCTTGGCCCAGCGATGATGCTTTGCCGGTCTATGTGCCGGGCGCGCAGGAAATCTTGGACGTCATCACCGCGCATCAAGGCAGCCTTGGCCGCCATGCCGCTTCAGCCCTTGGGTTAAAACCCGGCAGTTTGCGCTTCGTGATCGAACAAGACGGGCTGGCGCGCGCGGTCAATATGATCCGCGCCGATCATGGCCGAGCCTTGGCGCGTTTCCGTGCGCCCCAAGGTGGGGTGGCGCAACCCTATCTCATCTACCAAGACACCATCGGCGCTGTGCCGTCTGCAATTAGCTGACCGCCTCGACCAGCACCAATTCGCGCTCACATGCCCCTTCGGCATGGCTGATCGCTTCTTGGTAGGCGGCACTCTCGTAGCAGGCATTGGCCGCCTCAAGACTTGGAAAAATCGCTACGACATTGCGGGGATGGGCGCGGCCTTCTTTCTGGATGGCCGTGCCACCACGCACGACAAACTCACCCCCATGCGCCGCGATGGCTTGGGTCGCCAGCGCCGCGTAGCGGCCATAGGCGGCGTCATCGGTGACGGTCACATGTGCAATCCAATAAGCCTTTGGCATGAGTTATACTCCCTTCAAAACCGCTTGCGCGGCAGAAATGGCGGCAGGCGCATTCGCAACATCCTTACCGCCGCCTTGGGCGAAATCGGCCCGGCCACCGCCGCCTTGGCCACCCAGTTCGGCCACCGCCGCACGCACCAGTTCGACGGCCGAAAGTCGCCCGGTCAGATCATCGGTCACACCGGCCGCAACAGCGGCCTTGCCCCCCGTATCGGCAATCAGCAAGACCGCGCCCGAGCCCAAGCGCGCCTTGTGATCATCGATCAAACCCGCCAGATCGCGTGCGGTTACGCCGCCAAGGGCTTGGGCGTGAAAGGCGATGCCATTGACGCTTTCCACCGCGGCTGCCGCTTGATCCGCGCCACCCGCCATCGCCAATTGGCGGCGCAGTTGCGCCACCTCATTCTCAAGCCGCTTGCGCTCATCTTTCAGGATGCGCACACGCTCCAACACCTCATCGGCGGTGGTATTCATCTCTTGCGTCAAAGCTTGCATGCGCCGCTCCTGACCCGTCAGATAGGCCAAGGCAGCGGACCCTGTCAGCGCCTCGATCCGGCGCACCCCCGAGGACGAGGCGCTATCACCAAGCGCCACGAAAAGGCCGATATCGCCTGTTTGGCGCACATGGGTGCCACCGCAAAGTTCCAGCGAATAAGTCTGGCCATCCATGCCCTTGCCAGACCCCGCTTGGCTGCCCATCGACACCACGCGCACCTCGTCGCCGTATTTCTCGCCGAACAAGGCCTGCGCGCCTAGATCGCGCGCCTCATCAGGTGTCATGATCCGGGTTTCCACGGCACTGTTCTGACGGATGAAGGTATTCACCTCGGCCTCGACCTGCGCCAATTCCTCTGCGCTCAGCGCCTTGGCATGGCTGAAGTCAAAACGCAGCCTGTCAGGCGCGTTGAGCGAGCCACGCTGGGCGACATGATCGCCAAGTGCGCGGCGCAGCGCCTCGTGCAGCAGGTGGGTGGCCGAGTGATTGGCGCGGATGTCGGCGCGCCGCGCGTGATCGACGACAAGTTCGGCCCCTTGCCCGGGCAAGATTTCGCCGCTCACGACCTCGGCCATATGCAAGAACAGCCCCGCCACCTTCTTGGTGTCATTCACCCGCGCTGTGCCGCTTGCCGTGCGGATCAGGCCGGTATCACCGACTTGGCCACCGGATTCGGCATAAAACGGTGTCTGGTTGACGATGATGGCCAACAATTCGCCCGCGGTCGCGCGCGCTTGCACGATGCCATCACGCACCAATGCGGTGATCTGCCCCTCGGCGATCTCGGTATCATAGCCCAAGAACTCCGTCGGCCCGCCTTGATCGGCAAGATCGAACCAGATCGCGGCGTCGGCTGCCTCGCCCGAGCCGGACCAAGCCGCACGCGCCTTGGCCTTTTGCGCATCCATCGCGGCATCAAAGCCGGATGTATCGACCGCGCGGCCCTTTTCGCGCAACGCATCTTGCGTCAGATCCAGCGGAAAGCCGAAGGTGTCGTAAAGTTTGAACGCCGCCTCACCGGGAAGGGCCTGCCCATCGGGAAGCTGGGCCAACTCATCTTCAAGCAGCTTGAGCCCACGATCCAGCGTGGTGCGGAAACGCTCTTCTTCCAGCTTCAATGTCTCGGTGATCAGCGCCTGCGCGCGGCCCAACTCCGGATAGGCTTGGCCCATCTGGGTGACCAGCGCCGGCACCAGCTTATGCATCATCGGGTCTTTCGTGCCGAGCAAATGCGCATGGCGCATCGCGCGGCGCATGATCCGGCGCAACACATAGCCGCGCCCCTCGTTCGAGGGCATCACACCATCGGCAATCAAGAATGAACAGCTGCGAAGATGGTCGGCGATCACGCGGTGATGAATATTCTTCGGCCCGTCAGGATCGACCGAACTCGCATGCGCCGAAGCCTCGATCAGCGCGCGCATCAGATCCGTGTCGTAATTATCATGCTTGCCTTGCAACAGCGCGCCGATCCGTTCCAGCCCCATGCCGGTATCGATCGACTGCATATCAAGCGGGCGCATCGTGCCATCGGCGAATTGCTCGTTTTGCATGAAGACGACGTTCCAGATCTCGATGAAACGATCTCCATCCTCATCCGCGCTGCCCGGCGGGCCGCCCCAGATGTGATCGCCGTGATCATAGAAAATCTCTGTGCAAGGGCCGCAGGGGCCGGTCGGACCCATCTGCCAGAAATTGTCCGAGGTCGCGATACGGATGATCCGATCCTCGGCCACGCCCACCTTTTTCCAAAGCGCATGGGCTTCATCATCGGTGTGATAAACCGTGGCCAAAAGGCGCGATTTATCGATCCCAAAATCACGGGTGATCAATTCCCACGCAAAGGGAATGGCATCTTCCTTGAAATAATCGCCGAAGCTGAAATTGCCCAGCATCTCGAAAAACGTGTGATGGCGCGCGGTATAGCCCACATTGTCGAGGTCATTGTGCTTACCGCCTGCGCGCACGCATTTCTGCGCGGTGGTGGCACGTTTATAGTCGCGATGCTCAAGCCCGAGAAACAGGTTCTTGAACTGAACCATCCCCGAATTGGTGAACATCAAGGTCGGATCATTGCGCGGCACCAGCGGGCTGGAGGCCACGACCTGATGGCCGTTACGCTTAAAGTAATCGAGGAAGGTAGAACGGATATCGTTGAGGCTGGCCATCGGATCTCGCGCGCGCAATGTTTTGATCACACGCCATCTATTCCCCTGACCCGCCCATGTCCACAGGATGATGCCCCATCACATGGTAACGAAAGGTGAAAGGCGGCCCGAGGGCCGCCTTTCATGCACATGCCTCGCCGGGGCATGGGCCATTCCTGCGGACGGCCAACCGCCCGCGCGATCAATCGTCGATCATATCCATCGGACCGTCATCATCGGTGGCGGCCATATCAAATTCCAGCCCATGGGCCGCGCGGATCTTGTCTTCCAGCTCCAACGCCGTGGCCGGGTTGTCGCGCAAGAACTGTTTGGCGTTCTCACGCCCCTGCCCGATGCGCTCATCACCGTAGGAATACCAAGAGCCGGATTTTTCGACCACACCGGCTTTGACACCCATATCGACCAACTCGCCGGTCTTGGAGATACCTTCGCCATACATGATGTCGAATTCGACCTGCTTGAAGGGTGCTGCGACCTTGTTCTTGACCACTTTCACGCGGGTGGTGTTGCCGACAACCTCGTCGCGATCCTTGATCGAACCGATGCGGCGAATATCAAGCCTGACGGATGCGTAGAATTTCAGCGCGTTGCCGCCCGTCGTCGTCTCGGGGCTGCCGAACATCACGCCGATCTTCATCCGGATCTGGTTGATGAAAACGACCATGCAGTTCGAGCGTGCGATCGAACCGGTTAGCTTGCGCATCGCCTGCGACATCAAACGCGCATGCACACCGACCGAGCTATCGCCCATGTCGCCTTCAAGTTCGGATTTGGGTGTGAGGGCCGCAACCGAATCGACCACCACCATGCTGACAGCACCCGAGCGCACCAGCGTATCCACGATCTCAAGCGCTTGTTCGCCCGTGTCCGGCTGCGAAATCAAAAGCTCGTCGAGATTGACGCCAAGCTTCTTGGCATATTGCGGGTCAAGCGCGTGTTCAGCGTCGACAAAGGCGCAAATGCCGCCCTTTTTCTGTTCTTCAGCGATGCAATGCAGCGTCAACGTGGTCTTGCCCGAGCTTTCAGGGCCGTAGACCTCGATGATCCGCCCCTTAGGCAAACCGCCGATGCCGAGCGCGATATCGAGGCCAAGCGAGCCTGTCGATGTCGCTTCGATGTCGCGCATGGCATTATCGCCACCCAGCTTCATGATCGACCCCTTGCCGAACTGGCGTTCGATCTGGGCCAAAGCGCTATCAAGCGCCTTTTGTTTGTCGGCTGAAATACGATCTGTCATGTTGAGAAGCGTTGCCGTTGCCATTGCGTTGACCTCCTTATTCCACGTCGCGGCTGGCGCGGCAACGGGATGCTCATGTTCACCTCTTGTTCTGTTTCTCTTTTGCAAACAAAACAAGAACACTTCAAGTAAAATCTTGCACGCACCCAGAATTGCGATGAAGGGTTAAGGAAAGGTTGATCCAGTGCACCCGGTAAGGGGAAGGCCGTCATGTTATTGTTCTGGAAAGCGAAACTGGTGCTTTTGGCCGTGCCAAAAACAGGCACGACCGCACTTGAGGCAGCGCTTTTGGCCCATGCCGATACGGCGATTCTCAACCCGCCCGAGAAAAAGCATCTGACTGCGCGGCGTTGGCGCAACCAGCTTGCGCCGTTTTTCGAGAACCGTGGCGCGCGGCAGATCGAGACAATGGCGATCATCCGTGAGCCGCGCGATTGGTTGGGCAGCTGGTATCGTTACCGCGCCCGCCCCGAGATCAGCGGGAGTGTAAGCTCGACGGCGGGGATGGATTTCGCGCAGTTCGTGACCGGTTGGCTGAGCGATCCCGAGCCAGAATATGCCCGCATCGGTCGCCAATCGCGTTTTGTCGCGAATGCCGAGGGCAAGATCATCGTCGATCACCTGTTTCGTTATGAAGACCTGGATCAGGCGGTCGATTTCTTGCAACAGCGTTTGGGCGTCACCCTCGATCTGGCGCGACGCAATATCTCGCCGCAGGCCGATCTCTCCCTGCCCCCCGCATTGGAGGCGCGCTTGCAACGCGAAGCAGCGGCCGATTTCGACTTATGGGCGCGTTTGGGGCGGTAAGGCGCAGACGCTAATGCAATTGGCGTTGCACCGTTTCGGTCAGATCGGCGAGCGAGAATGGCTTGGGCAAGAACACGGCATTGGGAATGGCGATCGATCCATCCTCAATCTGGTCCTCGGCATATCCTGACACGAAGACAACCTTGACGCCGGGGCGGGCCAGCAAAGCGCGCCGCACCCATGATGGCCCATCCATGCCGGGCATGACGACGTCGGTCAGGAACAAATCGATCTTCAGCGCCGCATCATCGAGTTTTTCCAAGGCCTCCTCGGCGCAGCCCGCTTCGATCACTGTATAGCCACGCAGCCGCAGCGCGCGTGCCGCAAAGGCGCGCACGGGGGCCTCATCCTCGACCAAAAGCACGACACCTGAGGGGTGTTCCGCACCGAGATCTGGTATCGCGCGGGACGTTTGCGTCATGGTCGCACTTGGTTTTTGCGTAACCCCATCTTGGGCGGGCAGATCGAAAGCCGGGCAATAAATGGTGAATGTGCTGCCGACCCCGACCACGCTATCGACGAAAATATAACCGCCCGTTTGCTTGACGATGCCATAAGCCATGCTTAGGCCCAGCCCCGTCCCCTCGCCCTGACGCTTGGTGGTGAAAAAAGGTTCGAAGATACGGTGGCATTTGTCGGGTGCGATCCCGTGGCCCTGATCGCAGACACGGATGGTGACATAACGGCCCGCCGGCACCTCGGCGCGATCACGATAAAGTGGCTCTGTCAGGCGCACCATGCGCGTTTCCACCCGCACCTCGCCTCCGTCCGGCATCGCGTCGCGCGCATTGACCACAAGGTTCATGATCACTTGATCAAGCTGGCGGCGATCGGCCCGGATCGGCAGCAAGCCCGGATCATGGCTAAGCGTCAGCGTGATCTTTTCGCCTACCAGCCGGTTCAGCAGATGGGTCAATTCCCCCATCGTGTCGCGCAGATCGATAATCTCCGGCTCAAGCGTTTGCTTGCGTGAAAAGGCCAGCAATTGGCCCACAAGGGCGGCGGCACGATTAGCGTTTTGGTTGATCTGAACCAGATCACCGTAATCAGGATCACCTTGGTCATGGCGCAACAAAAGCAGGTCGCAATGTCCAGCGATAGCTGTCAGCAAATTATTGAAATCATGCGCGATCCCGCCTGCCAACTCACCAATGGCTTGCATCTTTTGGCTTTGGACAAACTGCTGCTCCAGCGTCTTGAGTTCGGTCGCGTCATGCAGCACCGCCAAAAGCGATGGGCCCGATGCATCGGTGATGCGGCTCAGCGTGATCTGCAAGAATACCTCCTCCTCGCGGCGACGCGCGCGCACCACCTCCGAGCGGTCGGGGATGCGTTCGGCCAAGGTATCCATTACCCAATCATTCACTGGGCGGCCCAAACCCTCGACGAATTGCGACAGCGGGCCGGTGGCGGCATCCACGATCCCGAGCAGCGTCTGCGCTTGACGATTGGAGGCAAGCAAGCACCCATCGGATCCGATATGCAGCAAGGCCACCGGCAACGACTCAAAGGCGCGCGCGGCGACAGTGGCCGCGGGTGGCTCGGCCAAGCCCGGCACGACATAGACCTCGCGCCGCCCATCGCGTGAGGGCACGATCACAGGCACCACCGCAATGTCACCCGAAGCCCCGCTCAGCATGCTGCGCCGCCCCGCGATCACCGGGGTTTCAGCAAAGACATCGGCCAAAGCGGTCGGACGCCGCCCCAAAACCTCGCGCATCGCGGGGTTCATCGACAAGATCGTATCCGACTGGCTGACAACCATCATCGGCAGCGCGATTCCATCGCCTGAATGTGGGGCGGCACCACCTTGGTCATCGATGCGCCAAAAGACACCGCCCGCCAAGCGATGCGCGGTCAGACGCACAGGGCCGCGTGTCGTCAAAACGGTTTCATGCGTCGGCGGTTGACGCTCAAGCGCTGTTTCGGTCCGAAACACTACCGCGGCGGCATTGGGCAGCATACCCAGCATCACGCGCGACATCGGTTGGCCAAGCGGCTCACCAAAGCGGCGCACGGCGGCGGCGTTGAGCGCGACAATCCCACCGGCCGCATCGCTGCAAAAACACGGCGCTGGATCATGTTCCATGATGCGCAAGGCCCCGCGCAACATGGCGCGCAACCGCCCACGCCGCACCATCGCGGCAAGCATCACAAGCGCGCTTGCCGACAATGCACCGCCCGCGATCGCCCATAGGGCAAAAGCCCATTGAAGGTTCTCGACCACGACAGCGGCCAAAAGCGCGATCACACCAAACAACAGCAACAGCATCGGCTGCAGCCGCGCCCATGGTGTTGGCGCAAGCCAACGCGAAACCATCTGTTCCGATTTCACTGTGCCTCTCGTTCCGATCAAGCCCCGATCCGCCACACGATGCCTAGGCTTCGAATGGTTAAACTAATCTTAAGATACAAAATTTTATCGAAAATTGCACAAGCAAGATGATCAGGGCGCTCGTAGGACCGCGTGATAGAACCCGTCGGACGCCGTCAGTGGCGTATCAAAGCCTTCGAATAAGCAGTGCCAGCCAGGGTGGCGGGTCAAAAACGCCGCGATTTGCGCCGCGTTTTCGGCCTGGAAAAGCGAGCATGTCATATAAACCAATTGCCCCCCCGGCGCGATCAGGGCTGCGGCGGCGTCAAGGATCTCGGCTTGCAGCGCGACCAACCCGTCCAACCGCGCAGGCGTTAGCCGCCATTTCGCCTCAGGGTCGCGCCGCCATGTGCCAGAGCCCGAGCATGGCACATCACAAAGCACGGCCGCGAATGGGCCGGATTGCACCAAACCCTCGGTGCGGACGATATCGATCATGGCCCCAGCGCGCGCCGCGCGCAGCGGCAAATCGGTCATGCGTTGGGGTGCCGCGTCATGGGCGGCGATGCGCTGACCCGTCAGCGCCGCGATAGCCAAAGATTTGCCCCCGCCCCCGGCGCAGTAATCCAAGATCGCCCCTTTGGGCCAATCGACAGCCAATACCGCGCGTTGCACCGACAGATCTTGGGGTTCGATCAAGCCGTCGCGATAGGCCGCGGTCGATTTGACCTGCCGCGCCCCCGATGTCACCTCAAGCGCCGTCGCCGCGCGCGGGTCGGCCACTGTCGTGACCCCTTCGGCAGCAAGCTGGGTGATGCAGGCCTCTGGGGTTGATTTGCGGGTATTGACGCGCAGGTAAAGCGGCGCGCGGGCGTGCAAGGCGGCCAATAGCGCAGGCAGATCGGCCCCCGCGCGCTCTGCTAGCCGGTCCAGAAGCCATGGCGGCACATCATCTTGCGGATCGACCAAGGCCGGATCGGTAAAGCCCGCCAACTCGTCGGGGCGCAAGGCGGGCAGGCCATAGGCGTCACCTGTTAACACATGTTCAGGGTCAGTGCCTTGCAGCCGGCACAACCCCAAGATCAAGGCGCGCCCATCCTCCCCGCCACCCAAACGCGCACAGCTGCCGCGCGCGCGCAAAACATCATAGACGAGGTCGCGCACCGCCGCGCGGTCCTTGGAGCCCGCATAGCGCGCGCCGCGCGCCCAATTGGTCAAGGCCTGCTCGGCGGGCTTACCAGCCTGCCAATCATCCAACACCGCAATCGCGGCGGCGGCGCGGGCCGCCGGGGTCACGGGATCACCTTAAGATTGCGCGACAATCTGCTTATCCCAAACGATAATTCGGGCTTTCGCGGGTGATCTGAACATCATGGACATGGCTTTCCTTCAGCCCGGCCCCGGTGATGCGCACGAAACGGCAATCACGGCGCATCTCATCGACAGTGGCACAGCCCGTATAGCCCATTGCCGCACGCAAACCGCCAACGAGTTGGTGAACAACGGCACTGGCCGAACCCTTATAGGGCACTTGGCCCTCGATCCCCTCGGGCACCAGCTTGTCGGAGGCGGCATCTTTCTGGAAATACCGATCCGCCGAGCCGCGCGCCATCGCCCCAAGGCTGCCCATGCCGCGATAGCTTTTGAAGCTGCGCCCTTGATACAAGATCACCTCGCCGGGGCTTTCATCCGTCCCTGCGATCATACTGCCGACCATGGCGCAATGCGCGCCTGCCGCGATCGCCTTGGCGAAATCGCCCGAATACTTGATCCCACCATCCGCGATCACCGGCGTGCCGCTGTCGGCGGCAGCAGCTGCGCAATCTATGATCGCGGTCAGCTGTGGCACACCCACGCCCGCCACGATGCGGGTGGTGCAGATCGAGCCGGGGCCGATGCCCACCTTGATCGCGTCCGCGCCTGCGCCGATCAAAGCGCGCGTCGCCTCGGCTGTGGCGACATTGCCTGCCACGACCTGTACCGCGTTTGACAACGCCTTGACCCGCTCGACCGCGCGCGCCACCCCTTCGGAATGGCCATGCGCCGTATCGATCACGATCAGATCACAGCCCGCATCGATCAGGGCCGCGGAACGTTCAAAACCCGCATCCCCCACGGTGGTCGCCGCAGCCACGCGCAGCCGCCCCAACTCATCCTTGCAGGCTTGCGGATTCAGCACCGCGCGCTCGGTATCTTTCAAGGTCAACAGACCCGTGAGCTTACCCACTGCATCGGTGACCAACAGCTTTTCGATCCGGCGCGATTTCATCAAGCTGATGGCTTGGGCCCGGTCGGCAGGTTCGCGCAAAATGGCAAGGTTCTCGGTCGTCATCATCACCCGCACGGGGGTGTCGTCATGCTCGGCGAAGCGCATATCACGATTGGTCACGATGCCCAGAACGCGGCGCTGGTCATCGACCACCGGAAAACCGGTAAAGCCATAGCGCTCCATCAGCGCGCGCGCATCGGCCAAGGTTTGATCCGGGGTGAGCGTGACAGGGCTATAAACGATCCCGCTCTCGAAACGTTTGACGCGGCGCACCTCGCGGGCTTGCGCCTCGATATCGAGGTTGCGATGGATCACGCCCATGCCGCCTGCTTGCGCCATGGCGATCGCCATGCGCCCTTCGGTGACCGTATCCATCGCCGAAGACAGCAACGGAATATTGAGCAAGATCGACTTGGTCACCCGCGTGCGCGTATCGGCCGTAGCCGGCAAGACGGAACTCGCTCCGGGTACGAGCAAAACATCATCGAAGGTCAGTGCCTCGCGAATCTCCATCGGGGTCTCCTTGGGCTTCAGCGTTGGCACGTCCCTATTTCATGCAGCGCGTCAGAGGAAAAGAGCGAAAACCGCATATGCCGCGCAATCGCCTTATTGATCATCATCACCAAGGTCACGAAAACCCGTGGCCACGACGAATTTCTCGGAACTATCGGCCCGGCTTGCGGGTGGTTTGACATTCACGACCTTGTCGAAACGCTTTTTTAGGAGCGCCTGCAAACTTCCCTCGGCGCCGCCTGCCAAGACCTTGGCGACAAAGGTGCCGCCGGGCTCCAACACGTCAAAAGCCAGCTGCGCCGCCGCCTCGCACAGCGCCACGATCCTGATATGATCGGTCTGCTTATGGCCCGAGGATGCGGCGGCCATATCGCTCATCACCACATCGGCGCGCCCGCCAAGCCATGTCTTGACCTGTTCATCGGCCCCATCTTCGAGAAAATCGAGCACATGCAGCTCCACACCCGCGATGGGATCGACCTCTTGCAAATCGACACCGATGATGCGGCCGACGGCTTTGCCTGATTTCTCGCCCAGGGCATTGACGCGTGGCACCGCCACTTGGCACCAGCCCCCCGGCGCACAGCCCAAATCCACCACCCGCGCACCGGGCACGAGAAAGCGGAATTTATCGTCCAATTCCATGATCTTGAAGGCTGCGCGCCCGCGATAGCCTTCGCGCTTGGCGCGTTGCACATAAGGATCGTTGAGCTGGCGTTCCAACCACAGAGTCGAGCTGAGCTTGCGCCCGCGCGCGGTTTTGACCTTGGTGCGCAACTCGCGCTGCCCGCGTCCGCTTGTGGATTTGCCGGTGGGGGTTTTGGTCATGCGCGCTTTCCTGACTTCGTCTTGCCCCAAATACGCATGCGCGCGACGAAAGGCAAAGCGCTGTCATCACATGGGGCAGAATGACCGCCAAGGGGCGCGCGCTGCGCAAGCAACGCGCGCTTGTTGACCACGCACTTCAGGCGCGCGTGTCGACCACCACCCGGCCGCGCACCTGACCGGCGAGGATATCGGCCCCAAGCTTGGGCAGATCGGCCAAACCCGCCGGGGTGATCATCGCTGCAAGCTTGTCCATCGGTAGATCGCGCGCGATCCGCTCCCATGCCCGGAGGCGGTTTTCATAGGGTTGCATTACGCTGTCGATGCCCAGAAGGTTCACACCGCGCAGCAAGAACGGGATCACCGTCGCAGGCAAGCCTGCACCCCCCGCAAGCCCCACCGCCGCGACCGAGCCGCCGTAGTTCATCTGCCCCAGGACACGCGCCAACATCGCGCCGCCCACCGCATCGACACACCCCGCCCAAGTCTCGGCCTCCAGCGGGCGCTTGACGGTCTCGGCCAGATCGCTGCGCGCCACGATCCGCGCCGCCCCCAAACCATGCAGGTAATCGGCCTGTTCCGCCCGGCCTGTCACAGCGGCGACCTTGTAGCCGAGATTGGCCAAGATCGCGGTCGCGACCGAGCCGACACCGCCCGCAGCACCGGTGACCAAAACCTCGCCCTTTTCGGGGGTGAGCCCATGATCTTCCAGCGCCATCACCGCCAGCATCGCGGTAAAGCCTGCCGTGCCCACGGCCATCGCCTCGCGTGTGGTCAACCCTTTTGGCAGCGGCACCAGCCAATCGGCTTTGACACGCGCCTTTTCAGCATAGCCGCCCCAATGCGCCTCGCCCACGCGCCAGCCGGTCAACACCACCTTGTCACCCGCGCTGTAGCGCGCATCGTCGGAGGCCAGCACCGTGCCGGCAAAGTCGATCCCCGGCACATGCGGGTAGTTTCTGACCAAACCGCCGCCCGTACCCACGCACAGCCCGTCCTTGTAGTTCACAGTCGAATATTCGACCGCGACCGTCACATCGCCCGCGGGCAGACGATCATCGGCGAGCGTTTGAACAGCGGCATGGCTTGTGCCGGATTCATCTTTTTCAACGACGAGAGCGCGAAATGTCATAGCCTGTTACCTTTCCACTGCGAACATCAAAAACACATCGCAGATTATTGTTTTAAATCCAGAATTTATCATTCACCACGGCAGGGTAGCTGCCATCTTGGGTCACGACATGCAGCGGTGTTCCCGCATCCCAATGGGTCATGCGCACCATGCCGATACCCACGCCACAGCCGAAATCGGGCGATTGCGCGGCCGATGTCACCTGTCCGACGCGGGTCGTGCCGGCCATCAGCGCCCAAGGCCTGTCGCAGCGCGGCAAGCTTTTGCTGTCGATCGCGATGGCGCGCACCTGCTTGATCGGCCCTTCCTTGGCGACCCGCAGAAGCGCATCGCGCCCGATGCATCCGATCGCCGTGGCCGTGTTGCAAAACCGGCCAAGGCCCGCCTCATGCGGGGTATTCTCGGCCGTCATGTCATTGCCATAGCTCAGCAATCCACCCTCGACCCGCTCGATCCCATTGGGGCATCCGGCGCGCACATCCAGATCGCGACCCGCCTCCATCAGAGCGTGCCACAAGGGCATGCCGATATCGCCGCCTGCGACATAGATCTCAAAGCCGCCTTGCTTGGAATAGCCCGAGCGCGCGATCACCATATCGCGGCCTTGGAAATCGAAATGTCCAAAGCGGAAAAAGCGAATGTCGCGCACCGCATCGCCAAAGACGCGCGCCATCAGATCATCGGCTTTCGGCCCTTGCACCGCCAAGGGCGAAACATCGGGCTCATCGATCAAGACATCAAGCCGGTAGCCATAGGCGATCCCTTTGACCCACAACAACAAATCGCTGTCGGCAATCGAGATCCACCAGCGATCCTCGGCCAGTTTCACCGCGACAGGATCATTGAGCATGCCGCCTGTCTCATCGACCATCGGCACATAATAGCACTGGCCCGGCAACATGCCGCGCAGATCGCGCGGGGTCAGCATTTGCACCAGTTTGGCCGCATCCGGGCCGCGCACCTCCACCTGCCGCTCGCAGGCGACATCCCAGATCTGCACCGCCGATTTCAGATGGTGGTAATCCTCCTCCACCGAACGGAAGACCGTCGGCAAAAGCATGCGGTTATAAACCGTGTAGGCGCTGACGCCTGCGGCTTCCACCCCGTCGGAAAAAGGGGTGCGGCGCAAGCGGCGCGAGGGCGAAATCAACGCCATTCGGGAACCT
>JAQCLA010000294.1 GCA_027592105.1 Pseudomonadota bacterium
CGAAGCAGGCGGGTGGGCCGCGTGAGCGGGGGCCTTGGCCTTGCAGCGGGGCTGAACGGATGAACGGCAAGATCATCGCCATTGCGATCATCATGATCACGGCGCTTTTTGGCGTGGGTCTATGGTATGCGCAGACGCGGGCCTATTTCGAACCTGTGGCCACCGCTGAGCTGGTGGTGACAACAGCCTCGGGTGACACGCTGGCCTTGGCGCATAGCGATTTTCGCGGGATCGATGCGGCCAGCTCTCCCTTGCGGTTTCGAGCTTGTTTCCGCCTCGACGCAGCCGCGCTGGTCGTGCTTGAAGGGGCCATGCCCCATCCCGAGCCCACCCCGCTGATCGCGCCCAATTGGTTCGATTGCTATGATGCAGGCGCGATTGGTGCAGCGATTGCCGATGGCACGGCGCGCGCCGTGTTGTCCGTGCATGAGATCCATCGCGGCGTGGACCGCGTGATTGCCGCCTTTCCCGATGGGCGTGGCTTTGCCTGGCACCAGTTGAACGGCACCCTCGAACAATAGCGTATCGCGCGCTTGCCCCTCGGGGCGATCCGCGCGATATGAGCGGCCAACCCCTTTGCCCGTCAAGGATCCGACGATGCCCGATCTGCTGCTCGAGTTGTTTTCCGAGGAAATCCCCGCCCGGATGCAGGCGCGCGCCGCCGATGACCTGAAGCGTCTGGTGACCGATGGCTTGGTCGAAGCGGGGCTGACCTATGCCAGCGCGGGCAGCTTTGCCACGCCGCGCCGCTTGGTGCTGACGCTTGAGGGTCTTAGCGCCCATTCCCCCACGACCCGCGAAGAACGCCGCGGCCCCCGGACCGACGCGCCCGAAGCGGCGATTGAGGGCTTTTTGCGGGGCGCAGGTGTAAGCCGCGACCAGCTTGAAGCGCGCGCCGAGAAAAAGGGCGAGGTGTTTTTCGCCGTGATCGAGCGCGCGGGCCGCCCCGCCGCCGAGATCATCGCCGATATCGTGCCAGCCGTGATCCGCGATTTCCCATGGCCCAAATCCATGCGCTGGGGCGTGGGAAGCCTGCGCTGGGTGCGGCCCTTGCAATCGATCTTGTGCATCCTCTCGGATGAGGCGGGAACCGATGTCGTGCCTTTCGATGTCGATGGCATCGCCGCCAGCAACACGACCGAAGGGCATCGCTTCATGGCGCCCGCCCGCTTTCCTGTGGCCCATTTCGCCGATTACGCGGCCAAGCTGAAGCGCGCCCATGTCGTCTTGTCGGCCAGTGATCGCGCGGCGCAAATCCGCCATGACGCCGAACAGATGGCCTTTGCCGCAGGGCTTGAGCTTGTCGATGATGCGGGCCTTTTGGCCGAAGTGTCGGGGCTGGTCGAATGGCCCGTGGTGCTGATGGGCCGGATCGAGGATCGATTTCTCGACCTACCGCCCGAGGTGCTGCAAACCTCGATGCGCGAGCATCAGAAATTCTTTTCTGTCCGTAACCCCAAGACAGGCCGGATCGAGCGTTTCGTGACCGTCGCCAATATCGAGACCGCCGATCAGGGCGCAACGATTCTGGCGGGAAATCAAAAGGTTCTCTCCGCCCGGCTGTCGGATGCGAAATTCTTTTGGGAAAACGATCTGCGCGTGGCGCGCGCAGGGATGGGCGATTGGATCGCGGGGCTGGAATCGGTCACCTTCCACGCCAAGCTTGGTTCGCAGGCCGCGCGGATCGCGCGCATCGCCGCCTTGGCGCGCGAGATCGCGCCGATGGTGGGCGCGGACCCTGAGAAAGCCGCCGAGGCGGCTGAGATCGCAAAGGCCGATCTGCGCTCGGGCATGGTTGGCGAATTCCCGGAACTGCAAGGTGTCATGGGCCGCTATTATGCGCTGGCGGCTGGCCGCGATGCAGCCGTGGCGGACGCGTGCCGCGACCATTGGAAACCGATGGGGCAGGGGGACGCAGTGCCAACCGCGCCCGTGTCGCTGGCCGTGGCACTCGCCGACAAGATCGACACGCTGACGGGGTTCTGGGCGATCGATGAAAAGCCCACGGGTTCGAAAGATCCCTACGCACTGCGCCGCGCCGCGCTGGGTGTGGTGCGGATGGTGTTGGAAAATGGGGTGCGGTTTCAACTCGACCGCTTGTTCGATGCCCAGATCCTGCGCCTTCGCGCGGGCGGCAGCGAGGTGGGGGACCGCCTGCTGTCGATCCTGGCACGCTATGGAGCGCATCGTGAATTGGACGCGGCTGTGGAAGAACTCGGCGACGAAGCGCGGGATTGGATGAAGGCCGCAACGGCCAGCGACGCGGGGGCGATCAGCAACGACCTCCTCGCCTTCTTCCACGACCGCCTCAAGGTCCACCTTCGCGATGAGGGTATCCGCCACGACATCATCGACGCGGCGCTGGCGCGCCCACCTGCCGACGATTTGTTCCTTGTCGTGGCCCGCGCGCGTGCGCTGGCGGGGTTCCTTGCCACGCCCGATGGTGAGAACCTTGTCCAAGGGTTCCGCCGCGCGGCCAATATCTTGCATCAGGCCGAAAGCGCCGATGGGGTTGAATACCGCTATGGCGCGGATGTGAAATTCGCGGAAACCCCTGAAGAAAAATCGCTTTTCGCAGCCCTTGCCACGGCCGAGGCCGCGATCAAGCCCGCCCTTGCGGCCGAGGATTTCGCCGCCGCCATGACCCAAATGGCCAGCCTTCGTGCGCCGATCGATGCGTTTTTCGAGGCGGCGCAGGTCAACGCCGAGAACCAGATCATCCGGCGCAACCGGCTGAACCTGCTGCATCGGATCGTGCAAACCTGCGGTGCTGTAGCCGATCTCTCCAAGCTTGAAGGCTGATCGGGCGCGGCGTCAGAATTTAATGACAGATTGGCGTATTGTTTTTCTGGACACTTCACCCTGTGGTTGTATCTAATGCTGCAGGTGCAAACGAGGCATCCATGCTGACCACGCCCGATTTTACCGAAGTGACACCCACCGCCGAGTTGCGGACCGCCACCCATGGCAACCGCGCGAAATGCCTGCAACGTTTGATGCGGCTGGGCCTGCCCGTGCCGCGCACCGTGGCCTTGGGCTTTGACACCGTGCGCGCCATCGCCGCCGGGCGTCTGCCCGATATGCAATCGCTGATCGGCGTCTTTGGCCCCGGCGCGCTGGTCTCGGTGCGCTCCTCCTCGCAGATGGCTGATTGGGGCGGGCCGGGGACGATCCTCAATATCGGGATGAGCGATGCGAAGGCCGCCGAGCTGGCCCAGACGCATGGCCAAGATGCTGCCGACGCGCTTTATGTCAGCTTCATCCGCTCTTACGCGGTCGATGTGCTGCGCCTTGATGCCGATGGCTATGAGGGGACGATGACACCCCGGCTGGCCAAGGCC
>JAQCLA010000295.1 GCA_027592105.1 Pseudomonadota bacterium
AGCAAGAGGTGCTGGCCGCGGTTGCCGAAAACGATATCGGCTTGGTCGAGCGCTTGGGTCTTGAGAATGAGCGGCGGGCCTTTCTTGCCGCCACGCTGATCGACCGTATCGGCACCGCCGCGATTTCTGAGGCGGAATTGCAGGCCGAATATGACGCGCAATTCGGCGCGGTCGGACCAGTGACGGAATATAACGCCAGCCATATCCTGTTGGAAACCGAGGCCGACGCGCAAGCCGTGATCGCGGATTTGACCGAGGGGGCCGATTTCGCGGAATTGGCGCGTGAACGCTCGACCGGGCCGTCGGGGCCGAACGGCGGTAACTTGGGCTGGTTCACCGCAGGCATGATGGTGCCGACATTTGAGCAAGCGGTTTTCGCGCTGGGCGTGGGTGAGGTCTCGGCCCCGGTCGAAACCCAGTTCGGTTGGCATGTGATCGTGTTGAACGAGACGCGCGACCAAGCGCCGCCCAGCCTCGATGAGGTGCGCGCCGAGCTTGAGGATGGTCTGCGCCGCGCCCGCGTCACGGCAAGAATGGAAGAGTTGACGGCTGCCGCCGATATCGTGCGCCCCGAGATTCAGATTGACCCGGCCGTGATCCGGGATTTGGATTTGCTCGCCGAATAACGGCGGTCATCAGGGGACATTGACGATGGCAAAGGACGACAAGAAGAAAAAGGCCAAGTCCAAGGACAAGGCCGCCAAGAAGGGCAAACCGGCGAAAGTCGCCGTCAAAGCCCCGATCAAGATCTCGCCTTTGGCGCCTGTGTCCTTTCC
Source organism: Pseudomonadota bacterium (assembly GCA_027592105.1). Classification (GTDB taxonomy): domain Bacteria; phylum Pseudomonadota; class Alphaproteobacteria; order Rhodobacterales; family Rhodobacteraceae; genus Roseicyclus. The sequence goes on from JAQCLA010000295.1 coordinate 777, forward strand.
CGAATTGCCCGTTATCGCCGGTGTGCGCTACGCCGCCGGCGAGGCGGGGGTGCGCTATGCCAACCGCACCGATGTGATGCTGGTTCAGATCGCCGCCGGTTCGGTCATGGCGGGGGTTTTCACTCGTTCGGCCACCCGCTCGGCGGCAGTGCTGGATTGTCAGGCCAAGCTTGCCGCCCTTGGTCCAGCGCCGAAAAAGGGCTTTGGCATTGTTGTGAACTCCGGCAATGCCAATACATTCACTGGTCAGCGCGGAGCCAGCGATGTGGATGCGATCGCAGGGGCGGCGGCCACTGCGCTCAAGATCCCGGCGGGCCATGTCTTTACCTGTTCGACTGGCGTGATCGGCGAGCCGCTGCCCGCGACCAAGATCACCGACATCTTGCCGGTGCTGGCCGATGGGCTGGATGCGACCAAGGCCGCGGTCGCCGCGCGCGCCATCATGACCACCGATACCTTCCCAAAGGGCGCGATGGCCGAGGTGATGATCGGTGGCAAGGTGGTCAAGATCGCGGGCTTTGCCAAAGGCTCAGGCATGATCGCGCCCGATATGGCGACGATGCTGGGTTATATCTTTACCGATGCGGCAATCGCACAGGACACGCTACAGACCATGCTGTCGGCTGCGACCAAGCAAAGCTTTAACGCGGTGACGGTCGATAGCGATACTTCGACTTCCGACGCGGTATTGGTGGCGGCGACGGGCAAGGCGGGCAATGCACCCATCACCACGACACGCGGCCGCGATGCGCGCGCCTTTGCAACAGCCTTGGGCGCGGTCATGCGGGATCTGGCGTTGCAGATCGTGCGCGACGGCGAAGGGGCGACCAAGCTGGTCGAGGTTTGCGTGACGGGTGCAAGATCGAGCCGCGACGCCACCCTTGTCGCGCGTGCCATCGCCAATTCGCCCTTGGTCAAGACCGCTATCGCGGGCCAAGATCCCAATTGGGGCCGTATCGTCATGGCGGTCGGCAAATCAGGGGCCAAGGCAGATCGCGATCTGTTGACCATCCGCTTTGGTGCGCATCTGGTCGCCGAAAAAGGCTGGCGTGCGGAAAGCTATGTCGAGGAAACCGTTGCCGCCTATATGCAGGGCCAAGAGCTATTGATCGGCGTCGATCTGGGCCTTGGGCGCGGCAAGGCCACCATGTGGACCTGCGATTTGACGCATGCCTATATCGATATCAACGCGGATTACCGGTCTTGAAAACGATCCTCGTTTCGGCCGTCGCATTGATCGACAGCGACGGCCGCGTGCTTTTGGCCCAGCGTCCCGAAGGCAAATCAATGGCTGGGCTGTGGGAGTTTCCCGGCGGCAAGGTCGAGCCGGGTGAAACACCCGAGGCCGCCTTGGTGCGCGAGTTGCAGGAAGAGTTGGGCATCGATACCTGGGCTTCGTGCTTGGCGCCACTGACATTCGCCAGCCATAGCTACCCGGATTTTCACCTTCTCATGCCGCTTTTCGCCTGTCGGAAGTGGCAAGGCATTCCGCAAGCGCGCGAAGGTCAGCGCCTTGCATGGGTGCGGGCCAATGCGCTGCGCGACTATCCCATGCCGCCCGCCGACATCCCGCTGATCCCAATTCTGCGTGACTGGTTGTGACGGGGGACGCCGCGCGCCCAAAAGATAACCGAATTTTAAACTTAAGATGATGAATTTAAAAAGAAAATTCCCTTAGCTTCAGCTATCCTATGCACAGCTTGGTTTTTCTGGGGAAAACAGCTGTGCTTATGACGATCGTTTTGGGAAGCAGCGTTTTCATCCAAGGCACCTTGGAGCGGCGGCATGACAACGGCATGGTCACGGTGCGCGTCGGCGACCGCTTTTTTACAGGCCATCCCGCCAATCCAGTGCCCACCCCTTAGGGCCGACTACTCCAGCCAGCCCTTGAGATTGTCTTCGACTACACCCGCCAGCGCATCAATATGCGCGGCATCGTCGTTGAGACAGGGGATATAGGTGAATTCCTCACCGCCTGCATGCTCGAAGCTTTCCTTGATCTCTTCGTTGATCTCTTCGAGCGTTTCGATGCAATCGGCGCTGAAGGCCGGGGCAACCACGGCGATGCGCTTTTTGCCATGCTCGGCCAGCCGGGCGACTTCTTCCACGGTGTAGGGCTTCAGCCATTCCTCGGGGCCGAAGCGGCTTTGGAAGGTGGTGATGATCTCGGTCTTGTCCCAGCCCAGACGCTCGCGCAGCAGGCGCGTGGTTTTCTGGCATTGGCAATGATAGGGGTCGCCCTCCAGCAAGTAGCGCTTGGGCACGCCGTGATAGCTGCACACCAGCACATCGGGGCGATTCTCAAGGCCCGCGTAGGCGCGCTCGACCGATTGGGCCAGTGCCTCGATATAGGCGGGGCTTTCATAATACGGCTCGACCGTGCGCACGATAGGCTGCCACTTGATATTCTCGAGGCTGCGGAAAAACTGATCGCAGGCCGTGGCCGAGGTGGCACCAGCATATTGCGGATAAAGCGGGAAAAACAGGATCTTGGTGCAGCCTTGGGCGATCAGCGCATCGACCTTGGACTTGGTCGAGGGGTTGCCATAGCGCATGCAGAAATC
>JAQCLA010000296.1 GCA_027592105.1 Pseudomonadota bacterium
GCTCGGCGCGATCATTCTTGTTGCCATTCTTGGTATCATCGGGGTCGGCTTGGCGTGGATGGGTCTGTTCGACCGTGGTCGAAGCGACGGGCTGATCGATGTGCAAGTCATCTTGAACAACTCCTGCCCAGTAGAGGACAGCTATTTCATCGCCTATGCCCCAGACAGCGGGCGCACCGCACGGTTTAGCAATGGCGTGGCCAATATGCGCTTAAAGCGCGGCGAACCCCTGCGCTTGATGACCGACCCAAGCTATCCGGCGATCACCTATGCAGGCTATGACGAGAAGGCGGCCCGGTCGGTTTCACTGGTGGCCGACTGCATGTCGAACGAACGTCAAAACACGATCACCCGTACGCTGCGCGAGCAATTTGGTAACTAAACAAAACTTTTTTCAAGCCGTTTAAGATGCTGAACACGCAAGAAAAGTGATGATCGACCATGAATTATGCCCTCGCACGCTCGAAGTACATCCATGATCACCGGGTTCAGACAAACGACATCGCTGACCCGCACGCGACCATTTTGATCGTGATGCAGGAATTGAACAAGAACCTGCGCAAAATCGCAGATCCGGCAAACCGTGCGCTTGACCTGCGCGAGCATTTTACCAAGGCATTCACAGCGATCTACATCTTGGAAACGAGCTTGGATTTCGAACGTGGTGGCGAGATCGCTGAGAACCTGTTCCGGCTTTACGAATACTGCCGCCATCAGCTGTTGCAGGCTTTTGCAAGCAAACAAGACAACACCCTTGAGAGTTGCGTTGTAATGCTTGACGAAATCATCCAATCATGGGAGGCGATTAAGAAAAGACCGGGCGGGCAACCTATCCGCTAAATGATCAAGAATGGTGATTCGATGCAGAAATTCTGTCCTGAATGGCTTTTGTCAGCAACAGTTGCTGTTGCAGCGGAACGTTATCTTGTCTCGCCCCTTTCGCTTGATTTGTTCGCAAAGAAATACGCTAAGGTCTTGTCCGAACGCTATGCAGAGGTCGGACCGGACCTGATCGAACAAAGCATCGAAGGGTTTTTGCGGGTACTGTCCGAAGCTGAAGCACAGGATGCTGATGTTGTCCTGCGCTCTTACGCCTACAACCGTATCACCTTTAAGCCCAACGGTGAGGTGCGGCGGATCAAGGGAATGTTCTCGTCGGAATTGGACGGCACTAAACTGGCAGAATACAACATTGAGCAGATCATCAAGAGCTTTCGGCCGTTCTTTTTCAACCTACGTTCCAAGCCCAGCATGGCAGCACCGCCATCATGGTCGTGGAAGCAGATCGAGCATGGTGATTGGATCGTCGATTTGCCAGAGGTCGAGGTAAGCCTACTCGATGGCTTTGACGATCTAGGCTGATTGCCGCAGCCCTCTGAGCCGCTTTAAGCCCAAACGTCAATTGCCCGCCCGAAACGCGGCAGGGCGGTATTCATCATGGTCGACACCCGCGCCATGCGCGTGGCCGCGCTATCATGCATATATGTGGGGGACAAAAGTGCGCGCGCCATCAAGGCATTCTCAGTGTTGATGGAGGATGGGCCAAGCGACGGGTGATAAATCGTCACTTCAGCGCGTTGGCCTGCTGACCGCTTGCTGCGATCAAGGGCCAGAGCCGGCGGAATACCTTCAAGCGTTTGGCGCATATCTGGCACAGCACTTGCATAACCCGAATGCGACGAACTATGCGACGCACCCAGCAAGCCTGTGCTGGGGCGATAACTAGTGATCGACGATGGAAGGTTCGGATCTAACAAGAACTCAGGCCCTAGACAGGGATTGCATGCCTTTAAACAATAGCACGCTTGGCGATAATTCTCCAAGGGGCCAAATTTTGTCACCCTCTTACGCGCAGCTTGGCTTCTGCGCGCTTATGAAGGCTGTGACCTTGACGTGCTCGACCTTGAAAACACACCGAAAACAGTTTGGGCAACTGGCGGCATCCGGCAGAATCGGTCGTGAAAAACTTTTGCGTCAAACATGCATATTTCGAGATACACAAGATAAAGTGACAAGTTGCGACATCAGGAATCTGGCAATTCTTCAACCAGCTAATACCCCCTTCCCTCTGTTCTGGCGCAATCACCATGCTTGATGACGCCAAACGCCTCTGCGCATTCAACGCCAAGATCCGAAATGCAACCGACCAAGGCGCGGTTGAACAGATGATCGTCTTGATCGAAGAGCGGCGTCAATTTCTCGACACGATCGCTCAATCCACAGCCCCTCGGTCACCTGAGCTGATTGCCGCCCTCGGCGAAGCCGTTCGGGACAATAATGACCTTGTCTCTGGTATCGAAAAAGAAATGGCGTTGGCACGAAAGCGCAGTAAGGTTACGCTGCAGGCCCGACGCCGTTATCACAAGACCCAGATAAACCCCTAATCAAGACCGCGCCCAGATCATGCAAAAGACCACTGACCTCAGCAAACCGACCGCGCCTTGCCAAGTCTGCGTGCGGACACGGATTTTTCTGGCGGTGTCCGTCTGTCTGATCGTTGCGATGCCACTGCTGGGTGACAAAGCAACACCGCTGGCGGTGCTTACGCCGATGAATATCGCGCTCTCCATTGTTGGGATCGGAAGCCTTGCTTTCATCGCGCGCTGGATTGCGTGGCGGCGCGGTGCGGCTCGCCCAAAGGACACCTCTCCGGATACAGCAGAAGACGCCTGAATTCTTATAGGTTTTAACTGATATACCCTCAAGTATCTAACGCAGCGCGCCCGTGAGAACGCGACTACGCAGAGGTTTTGAAAACTACGATTTGAGAGCGCGCTTTTTGATGCTGTCGACGTCTTCCTCGGAAAGATCGAACCGCTTCTTGATCTCTGCAAGCAAGGCGTCCTCTTCCCGCGACAAAACACCATCCTCATAGGCTTTCTCAAGCTCTTGTTGATAGATCATGCGCCTGCGCTCGACCTGTTTCGAGAAGGCTGACGCAATAATACCCGTGAACATAGCCACCGTCGCCACACCCAGAAGGGCAGTCACCGATGAAATGATCTTGCCAAAGGGCGTGACAGGCGAGATGTCGCCATATCCCACTGTCGTCAGCGTGATCAGCGACCAGTAAATTGCATGTGGGATCGACGCCAGCTTTTCTGGCTGCGCATCGCCTTCGGCATAATACATCAGCGCTGAACTCAAGATTGTCACAATGAAAATGATATACAAGGTGGCGATAAACGAATGTTTCTCGGACTTTATGGCGCGCGCAAGATCATCCAAGGCGGAATTATAGCGCGATATCTTGAGTAGCCGCAAAAGCCGAAACAGCCTGAGGATGCGCAGATCCAAACCGGGAACGATCAGCTGAAGGTAGAATGG
>JAQCLA010000297.1 GCA_027592105.1 Pseudomonadota bacterium
GGCAGGCACCATCATCAGGTTCTCGCGGCAGGTCATGGAATGAAACTCATGCGCGATCTGGAAGGTGCGCAACAGCCCCTTGGAAAACAGCACATGCGGGGGCAGGCCAGTGATATCCTCGCCATCCATGATGACGGTGCCGCGGGTGGGCGGCAAAACCCCGGCGATCACATTAAACAAGGTGGTCTTGCCCGCACCATTGGGGCCGATCAACCCGGTGATCGAGCCGGTTTCGATCCGCAGGCTTGCGCCATCCATGGCATGGAAGCCGCCGAAATGCTTATGCAGTTCGCGCACCTCGATCATGATGGGTGATCTCCTTTGAAAAAACGCAGCCCGGGGGGAACCCGGGCTGCATCTGTCGTTTTCTGATCGCGATCAACGGAAACGTGCGGTGACGATCTCGCCGTTCTGGATCTCGATCTCGCGGTAGGCACCGCCCGACTCGCCGGGGCCGACCAGTTCGACAGCCGAGGCACCGACATAGTCGATGTCTTGGCCTGCTGCGATCAGCTCAAGCGCGCGACCAAGCTGACCGGGCAGGATCTGCTCGCCCGGTGCGTTGGCGACGTTCATCACATGCTGTGCATAATCGGCAGGCACGGCCGAGCCTGCAGCCTGCATGGCCAACATGATGAGCGCTGCGGCATCATAGGCTTCTTTCGAGAAGGCCGAGGTGCCATCGAAGCCAGCGGCCGATGCGAGGTTATGATAGATTTCCGCGCCATCGGAATCGGTGCCGGGGAATTGGCCGAAGGAACCGTTGATCTCGGAGCCGAAGTTATCGACCAGCGCCTGGCCGACCATGCCGTCAGGGAAGACGAAGGTGTCGAAAGCGCCGGTGTCGAGTGCGGCGCGGATGATGCCCGATCCGCCGCTATCGACATAGCCCGCGACGACCAGCGCGTCACCACCAGCAGATGCCAAGGCACCGACTTCGGCCGAGTAATCAGCGCGCTCGTCTTCATGTGCAGCGACCAAGGTCACGGTGCCGCCTGCGGCAGCAAAGGCTTCGGCAAAGCTATTGGCCAGACCAAGACCGTAGTCGTTGTTGGTGTAGGTCACGGCGACATTGTCGATGCCGCGATCCATCAAGATCTCTGCCATCACGACACCTTGACGCGCGTCTGAGGGGGCGGTGCGGAAGAACAGGCCGTTATCCTCAACCGTGGACAGCGCAGGCGAGGTAGCCGAGGGCGAGATCATGACCATGCCATTTGGCACGGCCACATTGGTCAGCATCGCGGTTGTGGCACCCGAGCACATCGCGCCCATGATCCCGTCAACACCATCAGATGTGATCAGACGTTCAGCAACAGCAACGGCGGCCGAGGCATCGATGCAGGTCGAATCGCCGCGCACGGAGGTGACGGTTTTACCACCCAAAAGCAGACCGCTGGCGGTCACTTCGGCCATCGCCATCTCGGCACCAGCCGCCATCGGCGGGGCCAAGGATTCCAACGGGCCAGTAAAGCCAAGCGAAATGCCCAGCGTGACGGGTCCATGTGCATCGGCATGTGCCGCACCGGCAAGCGCGAGCGTCGCGGCCGATGCGAGAAGGATCTTCTTCATCTGTCAATCTCCCATGTTGGACAGTGTGTTTGTTATAAGCCGAAACCCTAGCTTTGTGACAGTGACATGAAAAGGGGTATCCGAAGGTCAAGCAACAAACAGCCAGCAAAACTTGACGCAAGCCGCAATGCGGGAAGTCGGCCCGCCAAATCAGCCCAAACCGCCAATCGACCCGCAGGCCATGCAGGCGCTTCGACCCGTTCGATACTGTTTGGCGCAAGTGCGCATCTTGCACTTCGGGTCCATTTCGTTCGATGGTCTGCCAAAGCACCGGAAGACCGGACGGGGGCAGCTATGGACTTCACCATTCTTTTGCATTGGGCTGAATTTGCTGCCCGTTGGTTACATGTGATCACGGCCATCGCGTGGATCGGGTCGAGCTTTTACTTCATCGCCCTTGATCTGGGGTTGAACCGCAACATCCAAGGCCCCGCCGATGGCGAGGAATGGCAGGTTCACGGCGGTGGTTTCTACCATATCCAGAAATACATGGTCGCCCCCGATGCCATGCCCGAGCATCTGACTTGGTTCAAATGGGAAAGCTACGCGACCTGGCTGTCGGGTGTCGCATTGTTGATCCTGCTCTACTGGGTAGGTGCAGAGATGTACCTGATCGACTGGAATGTCATGGAGCTTGCCCCTTGGCAGGCGATGCTGATTTCGGGCCTGTCATTGGTTGTGGGCTGGGTGGCCTATGATCTGTTGTGCAAATCCAAGCTTGGCGACAACCCCACGGCGCTGATGATCTTGCTTTTCGCGATCATCGTGGTGCTGGCTTGGGCCTATGCGCAGGTGTTTTCGGGCCGGGCGGCGCTGCTGCATCTGGGGGCGCTGACAGCCACGATCATGACCGCCAATGTCGCGATGATCATCATTCCGAACCAAAAGATCGTCGTGGCCGATCTCAAGGCGGGACGCAGCCCTGACCCGAAATATGGCAAGATCGCCAAGCTGCGGTCCACCCATAACAATTACCTGACGCTGCCTGTCATCTTCTTAATGCTCAGCAATCACTACCCGTTGGCCTTTGCCTCGGATCTGAACTGGCTGATCGCAAGCCTTGTGTTCTTGATGGGTGTCACTATCCGGCATTTCTTCAACACCATGCATGCACGCAAGGGGATGGTCTGGTGGACATGGGGGGCGACGGTCACGATTTTCGGGGTGATCATCTGGCTGTCGATCCTGCCCCTGATGCGCGCGGATGCGGTGCAGGAGGCGCGGCTCTCCCCCTATCAAGAACGCTTCATCGCCCATGACAGCTTTGACGCGGTGGCCGATCTGGTCGCAGGCAATTGCGCGATGTGCCACGCGTCCGAGGTCTATATGCCGGGCCTTGCCGCGGCACCGGGTGGCGTGATGCTCGACAGTGCAGCGCGGATCGCGACACAGGCGCAGGCGATCTATCTGCAAGCGGGGGCCAGCCATGCCATGCCGCCGGGCAATTTCGCCTATCTCACCGCCGAGGATCGCGCCTTGATCCGCCGGTGGTATCGCGAGGCACGCGGCGGCGCGCTTTAGGCGCCATAGAGGGCAGGGGGGACATCATGCCAGCACCGACCAACACGCTCAAAGCAGCGATTCAGGCAGGGCACCATCTGCGCGGCCTATGGCTGGCGCTCGGGTCTGAAACCGTCACCGATATCGCGGGACGGGCCCGATTCGATTGGTGCTTGGTCGATGGTGAACACGGGCCATGGGACCCGACGCTGATCCGGCGGCAATTGATG
>JAQCLA010000298.1 GCA_027592105.1 Pseudomonadota bacterium
CGGGGTGACGGACCCCATCCGCCCCGCCGCCCTCTCGCGCGGGACAATCGTTGAATTGCGCGATCTGTTCTTTGCCACGCCCGCACGGCTGAAATTCCTGCGCAGCGACCGGGCCGAGATGCAGGCGATCACCGATGTCGTCCGCCGCTTGGCGATGGCCGAACCCGCCGTTGGCTTCACCTTGAAAGACATGACCGATGCGGGCCGCGTGGTGCTGCGCGCCGATCCCGAAAGCGGCGATCTGTTCGATGCGCTGGCCGGGCGCCTGCGCGGGCTTTTGGGGCGCGATTTCATCGACAATGCGCTGATGATCGACGCCGAACGGGATGGGCTTTGCTTGCGCGGCTATGCGGGCCTTCCCACCGCCTCGCGCGGGGCGGCGGTGGCGCAGTTCTTTTTCGTCAATGGGCGGCCGGTGCGCGACAAGCAACTCTATGGCGCACTCAGGGCGGGCTACATGGATGTGCTGGCGCGCGACCGGCACCCGGCGGCGGCGCTCTTTCTCGACTGCCCGCCCGCGCGGGTCGATGTGAATGTCCACCCCGCCAAGGCCGAGGTGCGCTTTCGCGACCCCGATCTGGTGCGCGGGCTTGTTGTCGCAAGCTTGCGCCATGCGCTGGCCGGGGCCGGGCCACAAAGCGCCACCACCATCGGCGACGGCATGCTGGGCGCGTTCCGGCCCGAGGCGACGACGCCGCGCATCTACCAGATGGACCGCCCCAGCCAGACAAGCCTGATCCGCGCCCGCGACTGGCAGGCCCACGCCTTGGCCGAAGCGCCCGCCCCCTGGACCCCCTCCGCCCGCATCGAAGAGGGCGCAACACTGCCCGAGGCGACCGCCCGCCCCTTGGGTGCCGCCCGCGCGCAACTCCATGAAAACTACATCATCGCTCAGACCGAGAGAGGCATGGTGATCGTCGATGCCCATGCCGCCCATGAGCGGCTGGTCTATGAACGCCTCAAGCGCCAGATGGAGGAAAACGGCATCGCGCGCCAAGCGTTGCTGATCCCCGAAATCGTCACGCTGGGCGCGGATGCCGAGCGCCTGCTGTCCCATGCCGATGACCTTGCAGCCCTCGGGCTGATCATCGAACCCTTCGGCCCCGGCACCATCGCCGTCCGCGAAACCCCGGCCCTTTTGGGTGCTGTCGCAGTTGAGCCGCTCTTGCGCGACATTCTCGATCAGATCGACGATCTGGGCCGGTCCGAGGCATTGCGCGCCCGCCTTGACGCGGTTCTCTCGCGCATCGCCTGTCACGGATCGGTCCGCACCGGCCGCCGGATGAGTGGCGAGGAAATGAACGCCCTTCTACGCGAGATGGAGGCGACGCCGAAATCGGGCCAGTGCAACCATGGGCGGCCCACCTTTGTTACGCTGGCGCTATCCGATATCGAAAAACTCTTTGGGCGGAGCTGAGCCATGGAAAACGCGCCACTCTTTGCCTTTCTCGACGGCTTCGCCGCCGATCTGCGCGCGACCTCCCCCTTTGGCGCGGGGGTCGATCCGCTGCCCGCCTATCTGATCTTGGCGCTTTCGGTGCTTGTGGCGCTGATCATCGCACTCATCCGGCGCGGTGCGCGGCTAAAACGGGCCGAGGCGGGGCTGACCGAGATGGAGGGCCTACGCCGCCAGATGGCCGTGGGCGAGGCGCGCGCCGAACGCCTGCCGCTGCTCGAACAAGCCCTGACCGAGGCGCGCGAAGAGCGCGATGGGCTTTTGGGCGCGCTCAACCAAGCCGAGGCCAAGCTTGAAACCGTGGAACGCAGCCATGCCGCCCGGCTGGAGGAATTGCGCGGGTTGAACGAGGCGCTGCAAGGCAAGTTCAAGACGCTGGCCAACGAAGTGCTAGAAGGCAATTCCAAGGCCTTTCTCGACCGCGTCACCGAACGCTTTGCCACCCATTCCGAAACGGCGAAGGCGGAACTCGACGCGCGGCAAAAGGCGATCGACGGGATGGTCAAACCGCTCAGCGAAAAGCTGGGGGCGTTCGACACCATCCTGCGCGAGATGGAAAAGCACCGCACCGACGCCTATGGCGCGATCCGCGAACAGGTCGAGCATCTGAAGCTGGGCCAAGCCCAACTCTCGGGCGAGACCCGCAAGCTGGTGCAGGCGTTGCGCGCACCCAAAACACGCGGACGCTGGGGCGAGATGCAGCTGCGCCAGGTGTTCGAACTCAGCGGCATGGCCGAGCATGTCGATTTCGAGACCGAGACCAGCCACCGCACCGAAGGCGGGCTTCAGCGGCCTGACGCCATTGTGCGCATGCCGGGGGGGCGGTCCTTGGTGATCGACGCCAAGACCTCGCTCGATGGTTATCTCGATGCTTTGGAGGCCGACACACCCGAGGCACGCGATCTCGCCATCACGCGCCATGCGCGGCAGGTGGCAGATCATGTGCGGCTTTTGTCATCCAAGAAATACCACGACCTTTTGGCCGACACCCCCGATTTCGTTGTGATGTTCATTCCGGGCGATGTGTTTCTCTCAGCCGCCGTCGAAAGCGACCCCGGGCTTTTGGAACGCGCGATGCAATCGCGTGTGGTGATCGCCACCCCCTCGACCCTCATCGCGCTGCTCAGGACCATCGCCTTTGGTTGGCAGCAAGAGGCGATTGCCGAGAACGCCGTCACCATCCATCGCGAGGCAAAGGAGCTTTATGGAAGGCTCGCCGTTTTCGCCGCCAACCTGCAAAAGGTGGGTGTGGCGCTGAACCGCTCGGTCGACAGCTACAACAAGGCGATGGGCTCGCTCGAGGCGCGCGTGCTACCCTCGGCCCGCAAGCTCGAGGCGATGCAAGTTGTGCAAACCCCCTCGCCCGATCTGGCCGAGGCACCGCGCGTGGAAACAGTGCCGCGCCGCCTCACCGCGCCGGAATTGCTGGGCTTGGACGAGAGTGACGACTAAATGGCGGGGTGGTGCGCCTGAAGGCGCACCTCCGTCAGACCCGCTCGATCGCGATCGCCGTGCCCTCGCCGCCGCCGATACAAATCGCGGCCACTCCGCGCTTGAGGTCGTGCCGCTCTAGCGCATTCAAAAGCGTCACCATGATCCGCGCGCCGGATGCCCCGATGGGATGGCCCAACGCACAGGCCCCGCCATGCACATTCATCCGCTCGCGCGGCACGCCCATCTCATGCATGAAGGCCATGGGCACGACGGCAAACGCCTCGTTCACCTCCCACAGATCGACATCATCGACCGACCAGCCCAACTGATCCAACAGCTTGCGTGCCGCCGGGATGGGCGCTGTCGCAAATAGCCCCGGCTCCTGCGCATGGCTTGCATGGCCCAAG
>JAQCLA010000017.1 GCA_027592105.1 Pseudomonadota bacterium
CCCGCCTGCCGCGCCCCAAGCCGCGCGCGCATCCATGCCGACATCGCACCGGCCGACTGCGCCAGATCATCGGGCCTTTGCCCACCGGCCATCGTCGCCTTCAGCCCCACCACCTCGGCCGTGAGATTGGTCGACCAACGCATCATATCGCGCAAGACAACCGCCATCGGTTCGCTCTGATGAACCACCAGAACCGTCGCGCCCGCCGGGGCAGCAGGGGCAAGCGCGATATCCGGAAAACTGATCCCTGCAGCGTGGGCCAATGTCTGAAAAACCTCAGCGGTGTAGGCAGAAGGGCGGCGCACCGGCAACCAGCGCGAACCGTGATCGCCCAAAGCCTCGCGCGCCACAGTCCAATGATCGCGCCCTTCGATCGTCTCATAGGTATAGACGGGATCACGACGATCAGCGATCCGCATCCGGGCGATCTGCACCGCGGGGCGCAGTGTTTCAGAACGTGCATCCAATGCGATGGCATAATCGCCCGCCTGCCGCACCCATTCGAAATGCACCCGGTTGAAATTCAGGTTCAGACCCGAGATCGCAGGGTTGTAGCCCACATGCGGCGGCTGCGAGGGATCAACCTCGAAAATAGAGGGCAACGCGCCATCGGCCACCATCAAGCGCCCCGTCACTTCGCGCAGACCCTGCGCGCGCAAAGCCGTGGCCATGCCCGCCAGACTGTCAGTGTCAAAGGTTGGATCACCCGATCCGATCAGCCATAGATCACCGTTCAGTTGCCCATCGCTGATCGTGCCGTCGGCGATGATACGGGTCTCGAACCGATAGTCAGGGCCAAGCCGCTCAAGCGCATAACTGCAGGTCACAGCCTTGGTGACCGAGGCGGGCGGTAATGGGAAAAGCGGGTTCATTCCCTCAAGCACGGTGCCCGTCGTGGCATCGGCCACAACAAAGCCCACGCGCCCGCCAATGGCCGCCTCGGCGATCAGCTGGCGCGCCGAGGGGACGGGCTCTGCCGAAAGCGCCGCCGGGCGCATCATCGGGCGCAGCGATGCAGCAGGCGCCGCCGCCATGCCGGGAGTGGCCGCAAAAGCAGCAAGGCCAGACAGGAATGCACGACGCGACGACATCAAGGCACCATTTGCGCGAACTTTGACCGGACTAAACCGCAGCCGGGCCTCACGCTCAAGGGTTTGTCGGTTCAACCCTCTGCGAGGACAGTGCTTTTCGCGTCCAAAGCGATAAGATAACAGGGCGCATGCAACGTGATGTCCTTCGGGCCCTTCCCCTTATGCTGCTGGCAATGACGCTGATCCCGGCAGGGGATACGGCGGGCAAGCTCTTGGGCGAGGCAGGCGTTGCACCGGTTTTCACCGCATGGAGCCGCTTTACCCTCGGGGCGGTGATGATCTTGCCCTTCGTGGCCCGGATCATGCCTTTGGCCCTGTTTGCCGATTGGCGGATCTGGCTGCGCGGGTTGCTTTTGGCAGGGGGGATCTTGTCGATCCTGACCGCGCTGAGGACCGAACCCATCGCCGATGTCTTCGGGGCCTTTTTCATCGGGCCGATCTTGGCCTATGTGCTGTCGGCGTGGCTGCTCAGGGAGGGGTTTTCGCCCCTCAGGGTCGTACTTTTGCTTTTGGGTTTTTGTGGCGTTTTGCTGGTGGTTCGCCCGGGCTTTGGCATGACGCCGGGTCTCGGCTTCGCCGTTTTGGCAGGGCTTTTTTACGGTGGGTTCTTGACCACCTCGCGCTGGCTGTCGGGCATCGCCCATCCCGGCGCGCTATTGCTCAGCCAATTGGTCGTGGGCGCGCTAGCATTGGCCCCCTTCGGGCTGCTGGCACTGCCCAGCTTCGAGGCACGCATCACCGCGCTGACCTTTGGCTCGGCCTTTGGCTCGATGCTGGGCAATCTTTTCTTGATCATCGCGCTGCGCATGGCCCCTGCGTCGCGGCTGGCCCCATTCGTCTATTTCCAACTGGTCGCGGCCACGGCGCTTGGCTGGGCGGTATTCGGCACGCTGCCCGATGTGCTGACCTTGGCGGGGCTTGCGATCTTGCTTTTGTCGGGCCTTGCGACTTTGGCACTGCGCGACAAGCGCTGAGCGCTACCAATCCCCACGCGCGCGGATCGCGCTGGATGAGACGTCGATCATCGGCAGATTGACGAAACACCACGCAGGCGGCGCGCGATGCGCCAAAAGATGCGCCGCCTCGGCGGGTAATTTCGCATGGCGAAAAATACTGGCCGCCTTGGCCGTGCGCGCCGCGATCCTGCTGCCGGGGCGGGCCAGAACACCCACCGCCACGCGCGCCATGATCTCTTGCCAATCTTGCCAGCGATGGAATTGGGCCAAGTTATCGGCTCCCATCAGCCATACGAACCGGACGCCGGGGTAAAGCGCTTGCAACGCCGCGATGGTCTGGGCGGTATAGCGTGTGCCGATCCGCGCCTCGACATCGGTGACGATGATGCGGGGATGATCGACCAGCGCATGGGCCTCCGCCAAACGCTGTGCCAAGGGGGCCGGTCCCTTGGGCTTGAGCGGATTGCCTGGGCTGACCAACCACCAGACGCGATCGAGGCCAAAGCGCTTGAGCGCCTCGCGGCTGACATGCAGATGGCCGGGATGGGCCGGATCGAATGATCCGCCGAAAAGGCCAATGGTCTGGCCTGCACGTGCAATGGGTAAATCAGAACGCAAGGGCGGGTGCGGCCTTGTTCAAGGGGCGTTGGCGCTCCTTGATGCGGCCTTGATGGCCCATAGTCAACGCGCCGCCGCCCAGCCCGGATTGCCCATCGGCCCCGAAGCGACTAGATGGCGTACAAACCTCGGATCAGACAACGGAGCGGCACATGGCCTCCTACCAGTATGTTTATCACATGGATGGCGTTTCCAAGACCTATCCGGGCGGCAAGAAATGCTTTGAAAATATCCGCCTGAACTTTCTGCCCGGTGTGAAAATCGGCGTCGTCGGCGTCAACGGCTCGGGTAAATCGACATTGATGCGGATCATGGCGGGCATCGACACCGATTTCAGCGGTGAGGCTTGGGCGGCCGAGGGCGCGCGTGTGGGCTACCTACCGCAAGAGCCGCAGCTCGATGAAAGCCTGAATGTGCGTGACAATGTCATGCTCGGCGTCGGCACCAAAAAGGCCAAGCTCGACCGCTACAACGAACTGGCGATGAATTACTCGGACGAGACCGCCGACGAAATGGCCAGCCTGCAAGACGAAATCGACGCCGAGAACCTGTGGGATCTCGATAGCCAAGTCGACATCGCGATGGAGGCGCTGCGCTGCCCGCCGGACGATGCCGAAGTGGCAACGCTCTCGGGCGGCGAACGGCGTCGCGTGGCGCTGTGCAAACTGCTGCTCGAAGCGCCTGAGATGCTGCTGTTGGACGAACCGACCAACCACCTCGACGCCGAAACCATCGCTTGGCTGCAAAAGCACCTGATCGAATACAAGGGTACGATCCTGATCGTGACCCACGACCGCTATTTCCTCGACGATATCACGGGCTGGATTCTCGAACTCGATCGCGGACGCGGCATTCCCTACGAGGGGAATTATTCGGCTTGGCTGGAACAAAAGGCCAAGCGGCTCGAGCAAGAAGCCCGCGAGGACAAATCGCGCCAGAAGACGCTGGAGCGCGAATTGGAATGGATCCGCGCCGGTGCCAAGGCGCGTCAGGCCAAGCAAAAGGCGCGTATCAACGCCTATGAAGAGATGGCCAACCAATCCGAGCGGGAAAAGATTTCCCGCGCCCAGATCGTCATTCCCAATGGCCCGCGCCTCGGCGCGAAGGTGATCGAGATCAACGATCTGAAAAAGGGCTATGGCGACCGGCTGTTGGTCGAAGACCTGAGTTTCTCGCTGCCACCCGGCGGGATCGTCGGCGTGATCGGCCCCAACGGTGCGGGGAAATCGACGCTTTTCCGCATGTTGACCGGGCAGGAAACACCCGATTCCGGCTCGGTCGAGTTCGGCGATACGGTCAAGCTGTCCTATGTCGACCAGTCGCGCGATTCGCTCGACCCGGCCAAAACCGTGTGGGAGGAAATCTCGGGCGGTGCCGAAATCATCGAATTGGGCGATGCCTCGATGAATAGCCGCGCCTATTGCTCGGCCTTCAACTTCAAAGGCGGCGATCAGCAGAAAAAGGTGGGCTTGCTCTCGGGCGGTGAGCGCAACCGCGTGCATATGGCCAAGCTTCTGAAATCGGGCGGCAATGTGCTGCTGCTCGACGAGCCGACCAACGATCTCGACGTCGAGACGCTGCGCGCGCTCGAAGACGCGCTCGAGGATTTCGCGGGCTGTGCGGTGATCATCAGCCACGACCGGTTCTTCCTCGACCGGCTTTGCACCCATATCCTCGCCTTCGAGGGCGAGGCGCATGTCGAATGGTTCGAGGGCGATTTCTCGGCCTATGAAGACGATAAGAAGCGTCGCCTTGGCCCCGACGCGCTAGAGCCTAAGCGTCTGAAATACAAGAAGTTCACGCGCTAAGAACACGCAAGCTATCGGGTGCGTCTTCAGGCGCACCCGATAGTCGCAGTGCCATCGAAGGCGCCCGCTACAGCGTGGCGTTCGGCAGTTCAGGCTTGCTATTTGCGCCGATAACCCCCATATGTACCTCGCGAACGTTATTCTTTTTCGACCACTGTCTCCCCTAACAGGCTGTCAGTCTTTCGATCCAGACCGACCAAGCCAAGCTGCCGCATCTCGTGGGCAGCCTTCAGTTAGGAGATAACACGATGGCCAATGGCACCGTGAAGTGGTTCAACAGCACCAAGGGTTTCGGCTTTATCGCACCCGATAGCGGCGGCAAGGACGTTTTCGTCCACATCTCCGCGCTCGAGCGTTCGGGCCACACAAGCCTCAAGGACGACCAGAAGGTCACCTTCGACGTCGAGTCCGGCCGTGACGGCCGCGAGTCCGCGATCAATATCGTTCTGGTCTGAACCAGACGCCTGCGCGGGGCGCATGCCCTGCGATCTGGACAAAAGACAAAGGTGCGCAGCAATGCGCGCCTTTTTTCTTGCGCGATCACCCGCGCGATGGGGCTTGCCAACACGAGGATGCACGCCCAAATAATTGACGACGGCAATCACAAAAGGGGCCAGCCATGTCCCATATCATCACCTGTCTGACCTGCGGCACGACCAACCGGGTCCCTACCGAGCGGCTCAGCGCGCATCCCAAATGCGGCACATGCGGCGCCAAGCTGGCCGAGGCCAAGGTGCAAGAGGTCGACAGCGCCACCCTGCGCAAAGCCGAACGCAAGGACAGCCTGCCACTGTTGGTGGATTTCTGGGCACCTTGGTGCGGCCCTTGCCGCGCGATGGCCCCCGAGTTCGAGAAAGCCGCCCGCGCGCTTACACCCCATGCGCGGCTGGCCAAGATCAACACGCAGGTCAATGGCGATGCGGCCCAACGCTATGGCATCAGGGGCATTCCCGCGCTGATCTTGTTCCAAAACGGGCAAGAGGTCGCGCGACTGACCGGTGCGCGCCCGGCGGCCGAGATCACGGCCTTTGTCCAGCAACACAGCCGGAACCGGGCATGAGCCGCCGTTAGAAGCGGAACGAGTAGATCAGCGCAACAGGGATGACCATCGCGCTCCAGATGCAAAAGAAAAACGCCATCCGGCCAAGCTTGAGCCAAAGCTGAATTTCCGCATCCTCGGTGAATGCCGCGCTCACCCCGGTGGCGGTTGCCGTTTTGGGATCGATGAATTCCATACGTGACACGCGCGGTCCTCCTCTTGGCTGCAAACACGAACGTCAAGCCCTCCAACATAAGCGCCCGGCGACGTGGGTCCAGTGGCAGTGGGTCGCTTTCACTGGATTGTGCGGGAAAACCGCTTATCATCCATGCGGTCGGGCTTGGAAAATGGGTTGTCGCGCGTGTTTTTTCGAATTCTTTCCTCCGTCACCGTGGCCCTGTCGCTTTTGATCGCGCCTGCTGCCCGCGCACAAAGCGGCCAAGAGGCGGCTTTTGTCCTCGCCTTGATGGAATCGATGAACGCGCTTTCCGTGCGTTTCAACCGCGAGGTCTGCGGCTATATCCTGCGCCATCCCAATGGGGCCTATTCCTCGACCAAGGTCAGTTGGGGCGGACATGCCACCTGTGCCTCGCTGCCGATCGAAGACGGGATGGAAGTGGTCTCGTCATGGCACACCCATGCGGCATATGCGGTCGATTATGATGGTGAGGTGCCTTCGATCCAGGATGTCGAGGGCGATATGGCCTTGGGCGTGAATGGGTGGGTGGGCACACCGGGTGGGCGGTTGTGGTTCGTCGATGGCGTGAACGGCACGATGCGGCAATTCTGTGGGCGCGGCTGCCTACCCGAAGATCCCAATTTCATGCCCGAAGACCACGGATCAGTCGAAGATGCCTATACGCTCGACGGGCTATATCGGCGGTTCGGCCGCGCGCCATAACCCAAGCTCAACGAAGCACGGCGTGCCGATGACAGCTGGTCAGGTGATCATTCACAATTCCCGTGGCCTGCATCCAAGCATAGGTGATCGTGGGGCCGCAGAACCGGAATCCGGCGCGGCCCAGATCCTTTGACAAGGCTTGGCTCAACGCGGTTTGCGCAGGCACCGATGCTTGATCAGCCCAAGTATTCTGAAGCGGCACATCATCGACATAGCGCCAGATGAAAGGCGCAAATCCGGTCTTTTCTTCGATCGCCAGATAGGCGCGCGCATTGCCGATCGTGGCTTCGATCTTGCCGCGGTGACGCACGATGCCGGGATCGGTCAAAAGCCGGGCAATGTCATCTTCACCCCAACGCGCGATCACCTCGGGATGAAAGCCCGCGAAAGCGGCACGAAACGCCTCGCGCTTGCGCAAGATCGTGATCCACGACAGCCCGGCCTGAAACCCATCCAGCACCAGCTTTTCCCACAGCGCCCGGCCATCGCGCTCGGGCACGCCCCATTCGGTGTCGTGATAGGCGACATAAAGCGGATCGTTACCGCACCATGTGCAGCGGCCAGCGTCAGACATTGAGAAATCCCCCGCCAATTGGAAGCAAATGCAAGGTTTCATCATTCCTTAAGTGCGCAGGCTGCATGACAGCAAGCGAATTGCTTCGCATGAGGATATGATGGGCCATTTCCGCAGGAAACCGGTGGAGCCGGGTTTAGGCAGCCCCCTGGACGCTGCGATCAGCCAGCGTGATCGCGGCACGTTGGAAATGGTGCGCCATGCCCTTGAACGCGGCGATGCGCTTTTGGCCTATCAGCCGGTCATGCGCGCCGATGGGCGCGGCGTCGCCTTTTACGAGGGGTTGATCCGCCTGCTCGATGAAACCGGGCGGGTCATCCCCGCGCGCGATTTCATCACCGTGGTGGAAGAACAAGATCTGGGCCGCCTGATCGATTGCGCCGCCCTGCGACTTGGCCTGTCAGCATTGCGCGCGAACCCGGCGCTGCGCCTCTCGATCAATATGTCGGCGCGCTCGATCGGCTATCCCGACTGGATGCGCACGCTGCAACGCGCCGTCCGCCTGCAACCCGATATCGTGCATCGGCTGATCCTCGAGATTACCGAGACATCGGCCATGCAAATGCCAGAAATCGTGCAAGCCTTCATGGAAACATTGCAAGATAAAGGCGTCAGCTTCGCCTTGGATGATTTCGGCGCAGGCCAGACTGCGTTTCGCCATTTGCGGCGGTTCTGCTTCGACATCATCAAGATCGACGGTCAGTTCTCGCGCAATGTCGATACCGACCCGGATAACCAAGTGCTCTGTGCCGCGCTGATCTCGCTTGGGCGGCATTTCGACATGATCGTCGTCGCCGAAGCCGTCGAAACCGAAGCGGAGGCGGCTTGGCTTGCCAGCGCAGGAGTCGATTGCCTGCAAGGCTACTATTTCGCCGTGCCCAGCATCACCCCACCGTGGAAGCACGCGGCCAAAACCTAGACCCACACTCCACCGATAAGGGCCAATTTCCGGCTGAGACACCGTGTCCGTTGAAATTCGGGGGCTTGCGCGGCTAACACCTCCCTGACACAGCGAATCCATGCGCTGCCCCCCCGTGTCGGGGTGCGTGTCGTTCACGAAAGGGATTTTCATGACCAATGTCGTCATCGCCTCTGCCGCGCGCACTGCGGTCGGTAGCTTTCTGGGGTCTTTCGCCAATACACCAGCCCATGACCTGGGGCGCGCCGTGATCGAAGCGGTCGTCGCCCGCGCGGGTATCGACAAGGCGGATGTGAGCGAAACCATCCTCGGCCAAGTGCTGACCGCCGCGCAGGGCCAAAACCCGGCGCGTCAGGCGCATATCAATGCAGGCCTGCCCAAGGAAGCCGCCGCTTGGAGCATCAATCAGGTTTGTGGCTCGGGCCTGCGCGCCGTGGCGCTGGGTGCGCAGCATATCATGCTGGGCGATGCCGCGATCGTGGTCGCCGGCGGCCAAGAGAATATGTCGATGTCGCCCCACGCCGCCATGCTGCGCCAAGGCCAGAAGATGGGTGATATGTCCTATATCGACACCATGATCCGCGACGGTCTTTGGGATGCCTTCAACGGCTACCACATGGGCCAAACCGCTGAGAATGTCGCCCAGCAATGGCAGATCAGCCGCGACATGCAGGATGAATTCGCCGTCGCCAGCCAAAACAAAGCCGAAGCCGCGCAAAAGGCGGGCAAATTCGCCGATGAGATCACGCCCTTCACGATTTCCACCCGCAAGGGCGATATCGTGGTCGATGCCGATGAATATATCCGCCACGGCGCCACGGTCGATGCCATGGGCAAGCTGCGCCCGGCCTTCACCAAGGACGGCTCGGTCACGGCCGGAAATGCCTCGGGGTTGAATGATGGTGCGGCCGCAACGCTGCTGATGTCGGCTGATGAGGCCGAGCGCCGCGGGATCGAGCCCTTGGCGCGCATCGCCTCTTACGCCACCGCCGGGCTTGACCCGACGATCATGGGCGTGGGGCCGATCTATGCCAGCCGCAAGGCGCTGGAAAAAGCGGGCTGGACGGTCGATGACCTTGATCTGGTCGAAGCCAACGAAGCCTTCGCCGCGCAGGCTTGCGCCGTGAACAAGGACATGGGCTGGGATCCGACCATCGTGAACGTCAATGGCGGCGCAATCGCCATCGGGCACCCGATCGGCGCATCGGGCGCGCGCGTTCTCAACACGCTTTTGTTCGAGATGCAGCGCCGTGGCGCCAAGCGCGGCCTTGCCACTCTGTGCATCGGCGGCGGCATGGGCGTGGCCATGTGCATCGAGCGCCCCTGAGTTGGCGGATCGATTTGGGCGCCTTCGGGCGCCCTTTTCATGTCCACATCTGTCAGATTGCCGTGCGTAATATTGTTGCGTAAAGATTGAGATAATCGTAACACCATTACCAAGATTGACGCCAAACTGGAGGAGACCCATGGCAAGAGTAGCACTCGTCACCGGCGGCAGCCGCGGCATCGGCGAGGCCATTTCCAAGGCACTGCAAGCCCAAGGATATGCGGTCGCCGCCACCTATGCCGGCAATGATGAAAAGGCCGCGGCCTTTACCCAAGCGACCGGTATCAAGACCTATAAATGGGATGTCGCCGATTACGACGCCTCCAAGGCGGGTATCGCGCAGGTCGAGGCCGATCTTGGCCCAATCGACACAGTCGTCGCCAATGCGGGCATCACCCGCGATGCGATGTTCCACCGCATGACCCCGGCCCAGTGGAAAGAGGTGATCGACACTAATCTGACCGGCGTGTTCAACACCGTTCATCCCGTCTGGTCGGGCATGCGTGATCGTAAATTCGGCCGCGTGATCGTGATCTCTTCGATCAACGGCCAGAAAGGTCAGGCAGGGCAAGTCAACTATGCCGCGACCAAGGCGGGCGATCTGGGCATCGTGAAATCGCTGGCGCAGGAAGGTGCGAAATTCGGCATCACCGCTAATGCGATCTGCCCGGGCTATATCGCCACCGAAATGGTCATGGCGATCGACGAGTCGGTGCGCGAGAAGATCATCGCGGGCATCCCTGCGGGCCGCTTGGGGGAACCCTCGGAAATCGCGCGCTGCGTGACCTTCCTTGCGGCTGAGGATGCGGGCTTTATCAATGGCGCGACGATCTCGGCCAATGGGGCGCAGTTCTTCGTCTGAACTTGGTCCGGTAGGCGACAATACGAAAGGCCGGGGCGCATGACCCCGGCCTTTTCATTGATTGCCATGCGCGTGGTTTAGGCGCGACGCGCGAACAGGCTCATGAGTTGGCTCCAGAAATACTGGGCGCATTCGGTACGCGCTGCCGCGATCTTCAAGCGCATCTCATGTGTCAGTGCAAAGCTATCCATCAGTCTGATCCTCTCGGTGGGATGTGTTCTTCCCTTGCCCCCGAGATAGGTCAGACTTCATGACCTGAGTAGCTGCAAAAAATTGCAAGGCCGCCCTTCGCCAAATGCAAGGCTGATGCAAAAGACCGCGTTTAGTTGGCGAGACGCGAAATCTCTTCCTTCAGGCGCAGCTTTTCCTTCTTCAACTCACGCACCTTCAGATCATCGATCCCCGGGCTGCGCTGTGCCTGCTCGACCTTTTCAGCGAGATTGGCGTGCTTTTTCTTGAGTTCCTGCAGATGAGAGCCAAGCGACATAGGCAATTTCTCCTCATTGATGACAGTCACGTGACAAATCCACCACGGAACCCGAGTCGTGTCACGCAAAACCGTGCGGAAAAATGCATTGTGCTTTATCAATCATCGCCCGGAAAGCGCAGCGCCGCCCCTTCGCGCAGCACGGCTTGGGCTTGCGCGGTGTAATCGGGCGCATCGGCGCCATGGGCGGACCCTTCATGTATAAGAAATGGCGCAAGCAGGGTGAATGGCGTGCGCGCCGCGCGGCGTGCGCGGATCACCACGCGGCTGGCCGCGCGCCCGGCACGTGGTTGCAAGGGCAAGACCGCGACCGCGCCAAAGCCATCGGCCAGTGCGCCCAAACAATCGGGCAAACGCTCGGCCAGATGGATCAGCGTCAGCCAGCCACCTGGCTTGAGCCGCGCGCGCGCAACCCCGATCCAATCGACCAGCGGTGTGTCCTCGCGATTGGCGGCCTCGCGCCCGGCATCCTTGGCGCGCGATCCCGCGCCTGCACCAAAATAGGGCGGGTTGGCGATCACATGATCAAACTGCATCTGCCGTAAATCCGCGGGTAAAACGGTCAGATCGGCCTGCACGATGCGCAGATCGGCACCGGCGACAGCGGCGTTTTCACGGGCAAGTGTGGCATAATCCGCCTGACGCTCGACACCCAAGATCTGCACCCCCGCCACCCGCGCGGCAAGGCAAAGCGCTGCCGCACCCACACCACAGCCAAGCTCAAGCACATGATCGCCAGACTTGGCCGGGCAGGCGGCGGCCAGAAAAACCGGATCGGTCGCCGCGCGATAGCCGTCGCGGGGCTGGCGCAAGACCACGCGCCCCCCCAAGAAGGCATCGCGCGTTGTCGCGTCCAGCATCATTCGCTCACCGGAAGGGCGTTGTCGCGCAGCACGATCCGCGCACGTTCCGCATCCACACGCCGCACCAGCATGCGCCGCGGCAAAATGCCGATAGACCCTTCGAGTACGCTCATATGGACGTCCAGCACGAAGACCTCTATATCCTCGCCGGACAAAAGCGCCGAGGCGAAGGCAATCTCGGTCGGGTCGGTGCTGCGCATGATTTCCAGCATTTCTCAGATGTAGGTAGAGCTGCGGCACTTGTCGAGACAGGGATAGGGGAAGGATCCGGCGCATGAGCCTCGATAATGCAGCCATAAAGCCGCATGAACGCATGCAGGCGGCACTTGGCCCCGATCTGATCGCGGTCGATGCGTTGATCCGCGCGCGGATGGCCTCCAAACACGCGCCCCGCATCCCCGAGGTGACGACCCATCTGGTCGAGGCGGGCGGCAAGCGGGTGCGGCCCATGCTGACCTTGGCCGCAGCCAAGCTTTGCGGCTATGAGGGCGATGCGCATCACAAGCTGGCCGCAACGGTCGAATTCATCCACACCGCCACGCTCCTGCATGACGATGTCGTGGATGAAAGCCAAAAGCGGCGCGGGCGGCCCACCGCCAACCTGCTATGGGACAACAAATCATCGGTCTTGGTGGGCGATTACCTGTTCGCCCGTGCCTTTCAGTTGATGGTGGAGCCCGGCAATCTGCGGGTTCTATCGATCTTGTCCAACGCCGCTGCCGTGATCGCCGAGGGCGAGGTGCTGCAACTGAGCGCCGCGATGAATATCGCCACCTCTGAGGACACTTATCTGCAGGTCATCCGTGGCAAGACCGCCGCTTTGTTCGAGGCCGCCTGCGAGGTTGGCGGCGTCATCGCCGAGCGCCCCGAGGCCGAGGTGCGTGCGCTGGCCGTCTATGGCGATGGGCTGGGTATCGCTTTTCAGATGGCTGACGATCTGCTCGATTGGGGCGGCAGCGACGGGGTGATCGGCAAGAATACAGGTGATGATTTCCGCGAGCGCAAGCTGACACTGCCCGTGATCCGCGCCATCGCGCGCGCCGATGATACAGAGCGCGCCTTTTGGCAGCGCACCATCGAGAAAGGCGATCAGCAAGAGGGCGATCTGGACCACGCGCTGGCGCTATTGCGCCGTCACGGCACGCTGGACGAAACCCGCGCCGAGGCTTTCGGCTGGTCGGCCCGCGCGCAAGAGGCACTCACGGTTTTGCCCGATCACCCGCTGCGCGACATGATGCATGATCTGGCCGACTACGTCGTGGCACGCCTAGCCTAGGACTGCTGCGTCCTGCACCCACCATGCCGGGCTTTGCGCGCTCAGCGCCGCTGCCGCTTCGCGGGCCGATTGCGCCGTGGCGAAAAGGCCAAAACAGGTGCCGCCCGACCCCGACATGCGCGCCAAGTGACAGCCCTTTTGCGCGGCGATCGCCCCGATCACATCTGCGATCTGTGGCACGAGCGTGCAGGCCGGACCCTCAAGATCATTCCGGGTCTGCCCCAACCATTGGGCCAGCCCTGTGGCATTGGGCCAGCCCTGCGGCGGGATGCTGGGCAAAGGCGGGTTATCGGCGCTTGCGAGGGCCTTGAAAACCGGCCCTGTCGGCACGGCGACGCCCGCATTGACCAAGACCAGCCAAAGCGGCGGCAAGGGGGGCAGGGGCGTGATGTCTTCGCCGATGCCCGCCATGCGCGCAGGCTGCCCGAACACGCAGACAGGTACATCCGCCCCCAAGGACAACACAGCCCCGGCATCGGGCAAGGCACAGCCCCAAAGTGCTGCCAAGCCGCGCAAGGCCGCCGCCGCATCAGCCGAACCGCCACCGATCCCACCAGCGGCAGGTAGATGTTTTTCGAGCGTGATCGCCGCTCCCAACCCCGGCCCCAGCAATTCCGCCGCCTGCCAGATCAGGTTACGCCCATCATCTGGCACACCCGCGGCACGCGGGCCGCTGACGCGCAGCGATAGCCGATCGGCGGGCGCAAGCGTGAGCCAGTCACCCGCAGCCGCAAAAACGACAACGGAATCGAGCAGATGATAGCCATCGGCCCGCCGCCCCGTGACATGCAGCGCAAGATTGACCTTGGCGGGGGCGAATTGCTTCACTGCGTCTCGCCCACCCCGCCCTCTTCTTCCAGAACACGATACAGGCCGATCTCCAGCTTGCGCCGAATCCGGATCGCATCGGCCCCCTCTGGGTCGAAGCTCAGCGCGCGCTGCCATTGGAACTGCGCTTCGCGCTTGCGGTCGACCATCCAGTAGACATCGCCCAGATGGTCATTGATGATCGGGTCGGTCGGCAAAAGTGCCACGGCGCGTTCCATCGGCGCGACGGCCTCATCGAAACGGCCCAGCCGATAGAGAACCCAGCCAAGACTGTCGACGATATAGCCCGAATCCGGTCTTGCCGCGACTGCGCGCTCGATCATGCCCAAAGCCTCATCAAGATTACGGCGCTGTTCGACCAACGAGTAGCCGAGATTATTCAACACCTGCGGTTGCTCGGGGTTCAGGACCAGCGCCTGACGAAAATCAGCCTCTGAGCCCGTGAAATCGTCAAGTGTCTCGAAGCAGATCCCGCGCGTGTAATAGAGAAACCAATAACGCGATTGCGTGATATCCACGAGGTCGAGCGCAGCGGTATAAGCCGTAACCGCTTCGGCGCACCGATCCGTGCGGCGCAGCGCATCACCCAAGGCGGCCTGTACAGTCGCAAGGGCGGGATGCTGGGCGGCCAAATCGCGTAGCACGCCCACGGCGGCCTCTTCGCGGCCATCCTCGAAATAGGCATCGGCGCGGCCAAGCTGGGCATCGACGAATTGCGGGTCATCGGCGCCGACTTCGACATAGGTGTCGGCGGCAAGGCTGTATTGCCCTGCATCGCGCAGCAACTCTCCGGCCAAGATCAGCGCTTCTGAATGGGCAGGGTCGATCCCATGCGCGGCGCGGGCATAAAGCAACGGCAGCGTGCCTGAGCCACCTTCACCACCCAAGGCGCGCGCGATGCCGTAGAAAACCTCGGCCACGCCTTTTTGGGCGGTCGTGATAAAGCCGTAACCCTCAGGTGCCGCAGACGCCGCGATCTTTGCGCGCATGGCCAACATGGCTGGGTCAGGCACCACATTGGTATAGAAATCCAACAGCTCCAGCGCGTCATCCCGCCGGTCGAGCTGTACCAAAACCTCAGCGCGGGCGCGGATCGCGCGCGTGCTGGCCGCTAAGGGGCCAAAGGCCTCGCCAGACAAGATCGCATCGGCACCTTCGAAATCACCGACCGCCGCCCGCGCATAGGCCAGATGGGTATAGGCGATATCGGCCACGCTTTCATCCGATGCGACCGCCATAAAGGCATCCGTCGCGCGACGCATGTCGCCCTCGCCCAGATAGATCCAACCCATCGCCAAATCGTCGATCAGTGGTCCAGCGCCTCGTCCCGCTTCGATCGCGGCGCGAACACCAACCAGATCGCCCGTGGCCATGCCACGCACCATTCTGACAAGGTTGACCAATTCCTGCCCACCGTCATTTTCGAACGGCAACATTTCGGCGATGGTCTCGGCGCGCATCCATTGGCCCAATGCGGCATTAGCGAAGATCGCATTGCCGATCAGGACCGGATTTCCGGGATCGGCGGCAAGCGCGTTTTCAAAATAGACCGCCGCGACGCGGTGATTGCCCTCCAAAACGGCAGCCCGTGCTGCGAGGTAGGACCCAGCAAGGCCCGGCCCTGTTTCTTGTGCAAGGGCGGCTTGCCCGAACCCAAGACCGATGATGAGCGGCAAAGCGGCAAGCAAAGGGCGGCGCATGAAGAAAACTCCCCGTTAGGGGACAAAGACTAGGCCCGGCGCAGGCCAAGGGCAATGCGCCCAAGCCGCGCCGCGCATCTTTCTCACCCAGATCCGATCACATGTTCGGGTAATTGGGCCCGTCGCCACCTTGCGGCACCGTCCAATGGATGTTTTGCGACGGGTCCTTGATGTCGCATGTCTTGCAATGGACGCAGTTCTGGAAATTGATCACGAAGCGCGCCTCGGGCCCGGTGCCGACGACCTCATAGACCCCCGCCGGGCAATAGCGCTGCGCGGGTTCGGCATATTCGGGCAGGTTCACCTTGATCGGCACGCTGGCATCCTTGAGCGTCAGATGCGCGGGCTGGCTTTCCTCGTGATTGGTCATCGAGAAGCTGACATTGGTCAGCCGGTCAAAGCTCAGCACACCATCGGGCTTGGGATAGTCGATGGGCGTATGATCGGCCGCCTTGCCGGTGGCCGCGGCATCGGATTTGCCGTGGCGCAGCGTGCCAAAGAATGAAAAGCCCAAAAGGCTGTTGGTCCACATATCCAGACCGCCAAAGGCCAAGCCACCCATCAGCCCGTATTTCGACCAGAGCGGTTTGACGTTGCGCACGGGCTTGAGGTCTTTGGCGATGGGCCCCGATTTATGCAGGTAATCGTCGTAATCGCCCAGCTCATCGCCTGCGCGACCCGCGGCGATGGCGCGGGCCGCAGCTTCGGCCGCAGCCATGCCCGACAGCATCGCGTTATGGTTGCCCTTGATGCGCGGCACGTTCACCAGACCCACGCCGCAGCCCAAGATCGCGACACCGGGCGCGACCGCCTTTGGCATCGACTGCCAGCCGCCCTCGGAAATCGCGCGCGCGCCGTAGGCGATGCGCTTTCCGCCTATGAGCAGTTCAGCCACCATCGGGTGATGCTTGAAGCGCTGGAATTCCATATAGGGGTAAAGATGCGGGTTCTCGTAGTTCAGGTGAACCACAAAGCCCACATAAACCTGATTATTATCAAGATGATAGATAAAGGAGCCACCGCCTGCATTGCTGCCCAATGGCCAACCCATCGTATGCACCACCTTACCTTCGCGGTGCTTCTCGGGGTCGATCTCCCAGATCTCTTTCATGCCAAGACCGAATTTCTGCGGGCATTTCCCCTGTTGCAGATCGTATTTGGCCAGCACTTCCTTCGTCAGCGATCCGCGCACGCCCTCGCCCAGCATGACGTATTTGCCGCGTAGCTCCATCCCCGGCTCATAGGCATCGCCCGGTGTGCCGTCGGGGTTTTTGCCGAACTCGCCCGCGACGACACCGGCAACCTCGCCGTTTTCGCCATAAACCAGCGCAGAACATGACATGCCGGGGAAAATCTCGACGCCCAGCGCCTCGGCCTGTTCGGCCAGCCAGCGACAGAGATTGGCCATCGAGACGATGTAATTTCCGTGGTTATTCATCAGCCCCGGCATGACCGCGTTGGGAATGCGGATACCACCCCCCTCGCCCAGCATGTAGAAGCTGTCGCTCTTGACCGGCACTGTCACGGGCGCGCCGCGCTTTTTCCAATCGGGGATCAACTGGTTCAAACCGACCGGGTCGAGCACCGCCCCCGACAAGATATGCGCGCCGACCTCCGAGCCCTTTTCCAGCACCACGACCGACAGATCGGGGTCGATCTGTTTCAGCCGGATCGCCGCCGACAGGCCCGCAGGCCCCGCACCCACGATCACCACATCATAATCCATGCTTTCGCGTATCGTCTCGGACATGTTCTTCCCTGGCTCCCGTCAGGACCGCTTGGGCCGCAGCTTGCGCAATATTGTTTCGTGAATGCGTATTGGAGCGCGCCCCCCGGGTCAATCATGACGCCGCAGCACGGTGTCGCAGGGCAGGATTCGCCCAAGCGACATGATGTGCTAGGTCTGCCCATAACCAAAGCCGGAGCTGCACCATGACCCCCCTTCGCCTTGTCTATCTTGCCCTTGTCATCATCGGCACCATCCTACCGTGGAGCTATTTCTACGCGTGGTTCACCGAGCATGGCTGGGCGCTCGGGCCGATGATCGATGCTTGGTGGGTCAATGATGCCACCAGCGCGCTGGTCTATGATCTGACCATCGCCGCCATCGCGCTGACGATCTGGGCCGTGGTCGAGGGGCTGCGCGGCGATCGCTGGTTTTTTCTTGTCATACCCGTGACCTATGGCATCGGGGTGAGCGCGGGCCTTCCCTTGGCGCTGTTTTTGTTGGCGCGCCGCGCAAGCTGAGAGTGCGCCCGAAGGCGCACCCCTTGGCTATCACGGCAAGATGACCGTCTGGCCCGTCGTGGCCCGCGCCTCAAGCGCGCGGTGGGCATCGGCCACCTGATCGAGTGCAAAACGCTGGTCGATGCGGATTTTCACATCGCCCGAAAGCACCTTGGCAAACAACTCCCGCGCCATCTGCTGGCAGGTGGCGTGATCGGCGATATGGGTGAACAGCGTGGGCCGCGTGATCTTGAGCGAGCCCTTCTTGCCCAAAAGACCGATATCGAAGGGCGGCACCGGACCCGAGGCATTGCCGAAGGAAATCATGAAGCCCAAGGGCCGCAGGCAATCAAGCGATCCCTCGAAGGTATCGCGGCCCACCGCATCCATCACCACATCCACACCGCGCCCACCGGTCAATTCGCGCACCTTGGCGACCCAATCGCCATCGCGGTAATTGACGCAAGCCTCCGCCCCGTGATCGCGCGCAAGCTGGCATTTCTCTTCGGTGCCTGCCGTGCCAATCAGCCGAATACCCTCGCTTTTCGCCCATTGGCAGGCAAAAAGCCCAACACCACCGGCAGCGGCGTGAAACAGCACCGTGTCGCCCTTGGCAATTGGTGTTGTCCGGCGGAACAGATATTGGGTCGTCAGACCCTTGAGCATCATCGCCGCCCCTTCCTCGAAGGAGATACCATCGGGCAGGGGACAGACCTGATCGGCCTTGATCACGCGCGCCTCGCAATAGGCACCGGGCGGCATGGAGGCATAGGCAGCGCGATCACCAACCTTGAGATGGGTCACACCCGCGCCCACGGCCTCGATCACGCCTGCACCTTCCATGCCCATGGCATGGGGCATTTGCAGCGGATAAAGACCGCTGCGCTGATAAACATCGATGAAATTCAAACCACAGGCGTGATGGCGGATGCGAATCTCGCCGGGGCCCGGATCGCCCACGGGGCGGTCAACGATCTTGTAAGCCTCCGGCCCGCCGGGGGCCTCGATGATAACGGTCTTTGCCATGGGTGTTTCCCTCCCTTTTCGCCAGTGGCGGAGCCTAGCGGGGAATGCAGCGGCGTCCAGCCTCTTTGATGCGGGGCGCAGCCGTGCTACCTGCCCCCACGGCGATCTGTCAGGGCATATGCAATGGACCATTTTCTTTACCGCAACGGCATCCTCCACGCCGAGGATGTTCCGATCCCGCAGATCGCGGCGATGGTCGGCACGCCCTTCTATGTTTATTCCTGCGCCACGCTGACGCGGCACTATCGCCTGTTCGAAGAGGCGCTGGCAGGTCTCGATCACCTTGTGTGCTTTGCGATGAAGTCGAATTCCAACCAAGCGGTGATCGCGCATCTGGCGGGTCTGGGCGCGGGGATGGATGTGGTCTCGGGCGGCGAATACCTGCGCGCGCGCGCCGCTGGCGTGCCGGGTGAGCGGATCGTCTTTTCCGGCGTCGGCAAGACGCGTGAAGAAATGCACATGGCGTTGACGGGCGGCATTCGGCAATTCAACGTCGAAAGCGAACCCGAAATGATCGCGCTGTCCGAGGTGGCACATGGCCTTGGCCTGCGCGCGCCGATCACCGTGCGGGTCAATCCCGATGTCGATGCCAAGACGCATGAGAAAATCGCCACCGGCAAATCCGAGAACAAGTTCGGCATCCCGATCGCCAAGGCGCCCGCCGTCTATGCCTTGGCCGCGTCACTGCCGGGGATCGAGGTCATCGGAATCGATGTGCATATCGGCAGCCAGCTGACCGATCTTGAGCCGTTCCGCCAAGCCTATGAGAAAGTGCGCGATCTGACGCTTTTGTTGCGCGCGCAGGGGCATGATATCCGCCGCCTCGATCTGGGTGGCGGGCTGGGCATCCCCTATGAGCGCAACAATACCGCACCGCCGCTGCCCACCGAATATGGCGCGCTTATCCGCGACGTCGTGGGCGATCTGGGTGTCGAGGTCGAGATCGAGCCGGGTCGCCTGATCTCGGGCAATGCCGGGTTGCTCGTCTCCTCGGTCGTCTATGTGAAAGAGGGTGAGGGGCGGGATTTCTTGATCCTCGACGCGGCGATGAACGATCTGGTGCGCCCTGCCATGTATGGCGCATGGCATGATATCGTGTCGGTCACAGAACCCGCACCGGGTCTGGATCAACGGCCCTTCGACGTTGTTGGCCCGGTCTGTGAAACCGGCGATACCTTTGCCAAACAGCGCCAGATAACCCCCGTCGCCGCGGGCGATTTGGTCGCCTTTCGCAGCGCGGGTGCCTATGGGGCGGTGATGGCCAGCGAATACAATACGCGTCCCTTGATCCCCGAAGTCATGGTCAAGGGCGATCAATTCGCCGTCATTCGAGCACGCCCGACATTTGAC
>JAQCLA010000299.1 GCA_027592105.1 Pseudomonadota bacterium
ACTTGTCTTGCTGTTGATCGATGCGCTGGCCGCGATGTGGCTGGCCGGGCGGCTCACGGGTTTGGCGCGCGGTGCGGCCATCGTGATCTTGGCATATGGGATCATGCCGCAAGAGGCGGTGGCGCAAAATGCGCAAACCCTTTCGCCGCAAGAGCAGATCGCCATACTTGCAACAGCCGAGGTGACGCTGGCCTATGTGATCACGGGTGATGCCGAGCTTGACGCCATGTCGCGCGCGGGGCTTTTGGGCCTGTCGAACACGCTTTTCCAGCGCACCTCGGTCGAACCTGCCGCGCCGATGGGTGTCGATCTTGAAACCGATGAGTTGAGCTTTTTCCCGATGCTCTATTGGCCGGTCTTGGCTGATCAAGCGCTGCCATCGGCCACGGCCTATCGGCGGCTCAATGATTACATGCGCGCAGGCGGCATGATCGTGTTCGACACGCGCGATGCCCATATCGGCGGCTTCGGTTCTGGCACGCCCGAGGGGCGGCGCCTGCGCACATTGGCGGCCCCCCTCGATATTCCGCCGCTCGAACCCATTCCGCCTGATCACGTGCTGACGCGCAGCTTTTACCTGTTGCAGGATTTTCCGGGGCGTCACGCCTCGCGCGATGTTTGGGTCGAGGCGGCACCCGCTGACGCCGAACAGGTGGAAGGGATGCCCTTTCGCAACCTTAATGACGGGGTCACGCCGGTGATGATCGGCGGCAATGCCTGGGCGGCCGCTTGGGCGCAGGATGAGATCGGTCGCCCCCTTTACCCCATCGGGCGCGGCTCGACCGGCGAGCGCCAGCGCGAGATCGCGCTGCGTTTTGGCGTCAATCTGGTGATGCATGTGCTGTCGGGCAATTACAAATCCGATCAGGTGCATGTGCCGGCCTTGCTTGATCGGTTGGGGCAATAGCCATGGCACAAACGATCCTCTTCGATCCGCTGGTGCCGTTCTGGCTGATCTGGGCGCTGGGCGGCCTCAGCATTTTGATCACGGGCGTGGCGCTATGGCGTGGTTTGGCGGGCTGGCCCCTGCGCGCGCTGGCGGCGGTGGCGCTTTTGGCCGCGCTGGCAAACCCCGCGCTGCAATCCGAAGAGCGCACGGCATTGTCCGACATCGTGCTGGTCGTGGCCGACCAATCGGCCAGCCAGCGCATCGCCGACCGCCCCGATCAGACCGAAGCGGCACTTGCCGCACTTGCCGCTGAGATCGCCGATCTTGGCATGGAAATGCGGCTGGCGCGGGTGGGCGA
Organism: Pseudomonadota bacterium; assembly: GCA_027592105.1. Lineage (GTDB taxonomy): Bacteria > Pseudomonadota > Alphaproteobacteria > Rhodobacterales > Rhodobacteraceae > Roseicyclus. The sequence continues at coordinate 1,248 of JAQCLA010000299.1, forward strand.
CGGTGCTGACAACGCCGGGACGTTGTTGATGAGCGAATTGGCCCGCATGCTGGCCGAAGAGCCGCGTGCGCGGGTTGCAGGTGCGATCCTTGTAACCGATGGGCAATTGCATGATGCGGGGCTTGCCCCCGATCTGCCCGCACCGCTGCATGCGCTGTTGACCGGGCGCAGCGATGATTGGGACAGGCGGCTGGTGATCGAGACAGCCCCCGCTTTCGGCATCATCGGCGAAGAGTTGATGATCACCCTACGGATCGAGGATCAGGGCGCTGTACCAAGCAGCCTATCGGGTCGGGCCGAGATCGCGATCGCGATCGATGGCGCGCCTGCACAAAGCTATGCGGTGCCGACCGGCCAAACCCTGCAATTGCCGCTGACGCTGGAACATGCGGGTCAGAATGTCGTGCAGTTCACTATCCCCGAGGCGATGGGCGAGCTGACCGCGCGCAACAACGCCGCCGTGGTGCAGATCAACGGCATCCGTGACCGGCTGTCGGTCTTGTTGGTCTCGGGCGAGCCGCATCCGGGCCAGCGGACATGGCGCAACCTGCTCAAGGCCGACCCATCGGTCGATCTGGTGCATTTCACCATTTTGCGTCCGCCCGAAAAGCAAGATGGCGTGCCGGTGACCGAGTTGAGCTTGATCGCCTTTCCCACCCGCGAATTATTCATGGAATCGGTCGATGATTTCGACTTGATCATCTTCGACCGCTACCAGCGGCGCGGCATCCTTCCGCTGACCTATTTCGACAATATCCGCCGCTACGTCGAAGATGGCGGCGCGCTTTTGTTGGCCGCTGGCCCCGATTATGCGGCGGCGTCCTCGCTTTACCGGTCGCCCTTGGCCGAGATCTTGCCGGGTCGCCCGACCGCGCGGGTGATCGAGACGCCGTTTCTGCCGGAAATCTCAACGCTCGGTCAGCGGCACCCGGTGACCGCAGGGCTGGCCGCGACGCATGCGCCACCGCCGGACAGCGATCAGCCTTGGGGGCGCTGGGTGCGACAGGTCGAGGTGATCGAACAATCAGGCCAAACCGTGATGACGGGCAGTGACGGTGCGCCTTTGTTGATGCTCGACCGCGTGGGTGAAGGGCGTGTGGCGCTTTTGGCCTCGGATCACGCATGGCTTTGGGATCGTGGTTATGAGGGCGGTGGCCCTCAGCTTGAGATGCTGCGCCGCCTTGCCCATTGGATGATGGGTGAGCCCGAATTGGAGGAAGAAGCGCTGGTGGCCGAAACCGATGGCCAGACCATCCGCATTACCCGCCGCACATTGGCCGATACTGTCGGGCAACTCATGGTGACGGCCCCAGACGGCAGCGAAAGTGCCGTTTTGCTACAAGAAGTGACGCCGGGGCGGTTTGCCGCCGAAATCTCGGGGGCGGAACAGGGGCTATATCGGCTGGTCGAAGGCGATTTCGAAACGGTCATCGCCCTTGGGCCAGCAGCGCCGCGGGAATTCGAACAGACGATTGCCTCTGAACAATTGCTTGCGCCGCTCAGCGCTGCGGTGATGCGGCTCGAAGATGGCATGCCCGATCTGCGGCGCGTGGCCGAGGGACGCAATGCTGCCGGTCGCGGCTGGATCGGTCTGACCCCGCGAAATGCCTATGTGACCACGGATGTCAAAGTTACCCCGTTGATCGCGGCATGGCTTTTCATGCTCTTGGCCTTGGCGCTGAGTGTGGCGGGCTGGCTGCGCGAAGGGCGGCGCTGATCCGGGGCGGTGCGCCTGCAGGCGCACCCTCCGCATTGCCGGGGTAATCAGAAGGGTTTGAAGACCACGATGATCAGCACGCCGATGGCGCCAAAGACGCTGATCTCGTTGAAAACCCTTAGCCAGAAATCGCTTTCGGTGAAAATGCCCTTGCGCGCGCGCAAGACAAGCCGCCCGGTCCAACCGTAATGCGCGGCCAGAAGGGCCACCAGGCCCAGCTTGGACCAGACCCAAAGCGGAAAACCCCAATACCAACCAAGCCAGAGCCCGGTGGCAATCGCGATCACGCCAAGGCCCAGCGAAAAGC
>JAQCLA010000300.1 GCA_027592105.1 Pseudomonadota bacterium
GCCCGCGTCAGCGCCTGTGTCAGAACGGTGCGGATCGTGCGATCGTCATCGGCGACAAGTACTGTTCCGTCCATGGTTCAGATCTCTTTGCTTGACTGGGATTGATGCGGCGCGAAGTGGGTCATTGGGCCTCTTTCGGCGCAATAGGTAGCGAGAGGCGGAACACCGTGCGCCCCGGCACGCTGTCGACGGCGATCCATCCCTCATGGTCCGCGATGATCTTGCTGACCAAGGCCAGACCAAGGCCCGTGCCATTCTCGCGGCCCGAGACGAAGGGTTCGAACAGATCCTCGGCGATATCGGGGGCGATGCCGGGGCCGTCATCGATCACCTCGATCTGCAAGGGCACAGCCGCACCCGACCCGTCGCGGCGGCGCACCTTGAGGCTGAGCTCGTAGAATGTGCGCAGCCGGATGGTGCCGCCCGCGCGCCCCGCTTCGGCCGCGTTCTTGATCAGGTTCAAAAACACCTGCTGCAACTGGTCGGGATCGGCCCATGTGGGCGGCAGCGAGGGGTCATATTCATCCTCGATCCGCATATGAGCGGCGAAACCGATGGCGGCCGATTTGCGCGCCCGGTCAAGGATATCGTGAATATTGACCGCGCGCCTGTCGGGGGGGCGCACATTGCCGAATTCCTCGACCTGTCCGAGCAGCTTGAGGATGCGGCGGGTCTCCTCGACGATCAGATCGGTCAATTCACGATCCTCGCCCGAGGCGTTCATCGCGATCAACTGCGCCGCCCCGGTAATGCCCGCCAGCGGGTTCTTGATCTCATGGGCCAGCATCTCGGCCATGCCGATGGCCGATTTCGCGGCTGTCTTGGACGACATCGCCCGGTCAAGCCGCCCGGCCAATTCGCGGTTTTCCAAAAGCACCAGCACGTGATCAGGCTTATCGGCCAAGGGCGCGATCTGCACATCGCAAGACACGGGTTTGCGGCTACCGGTGCCGACATCGACGGCGTTGACGAACAAGGGGGCGCTGGCCTCGCGCACACGGGCGAACGACACTTCCAGCGGTGCATCGACAAAGATCTTGTCCCAGACCGGATAGCCCTCAAGCGCCTTTTTCGAGGCGTTGAGGAAAAGCTCGGCTGCCGGGTTCACATCGATGATCCGATTCTCGGCATCACAGATCACCGCAGGAATGGGCAGCGAGGCCCAAAGGCTGTTGGTCGCCTGTGTCATGCCGCCACCCTTTCCGGCGCATGGGCCAAGGCATCGGACAAATGCGCCAGCACCACATCGGGGCTTTTGGCGGTCAGGATCACACGGCGCAGATCGGCCGGCGTCAGCGCCTCATCCATGTACCAACCCAGATGCTTGCGCGCGACGCGCAGGCCCAGATCTTGGCCATAAAAGCCCAAGATCGCCGTGTAATGCGCCCCGATCATCTCGCACAGCGCCGCCCCTTGCGGGATCTGCGGCGCGGGCGTGCCGTAAAGTGCGGCGGCGATCTGGGCCAAGACCCAAGGACGACCCTGCGCGCCGCGCCCCACCATCACGCCTTGTGCGCCCGATTGCGCCAGCGCGCGCTTTGCGCTTGGCGCATCGATGATATCGCCATTGGCGATGACGGGAATGGTGACCGCGTCGCTGACCGCGCGGATCGCGGCCCAATCGGCCTGACCCTTGTAGAACTGACAGCGCGTGCGTCCGTGAATGGTGATCATCTGCACCCCTGCGCTTTCGGCGCGCGCGGCGATCTGGGGTGCGTTCAGCATCGCGTCATCCCAGCCCAGCCTTGTCTTGAGCGTGACCGGCACCTTGACCGCCCCCACAACCGCCGCGATCAGGGACAGCGCATGGTCAGGATCGCGCATCAGCGCCGAGCCGGAATAGCCATTCGTCACCTTCTTTGCGGGGCAACCCATGTTGATGTCGATGATGGCGGCACCTTGCGCTTCGGCGATGCGGGCTGCCTCGGCCATCCAATGGGCCTCGCGGCCCGCGATCTGCACGGCGGTGCGGCTTGCATCATAGCCCAGCTCGGCGCGTGCGCGCACCGAAGGCTTGGCCATCACCATCTCGGCGCTTGCCACCATCTCGGACACCACAAGACCCGCCCCGAAGCGCGCAACGAGGTCGCGAAAGGGCCGATCCGTTATGCCCGCCATTGGCGCCAGCAAGACCGGCGGCGTAAGCGGGACATTCGCCAATTGAAAAGTCACGTGCTCAATCCTTGTGCACTCAGCCTTTGGGGTTAGGCGCATCGCCCCCGACATTCAAAAGAAACTCTTGTGACATGACGAGCAGCAGGAAAGTCATCTTAGGCTTTTGATTAAAAAATCACCGCATAGATTAAAATTTAGGCGTTTATTGTGCCCCGTTGTGCCGCGCGCGTCCAGAGAATATCACCCAAGCATGGAAGTTCGGCCCACACATCCTCGCCCAAAGATCGCCGCGCTGATCGTCGCGGCGGGTAAAGGCCTGCGCGCAGGCGGCGGGGTGGCCAAGCAATGGCGCAAGATCGGCAGCAAAACCATCGCGCAGCACACGCTCGACGCCTTCGATGCCCATCCCTTGGTCGATATGATCATGCTGGTGGTGGCGCCCGACAGCGACCCGGCTGATTGGCCGCGCACCGCGCGCAGCGAACTTGCGATTGCGACGGGCGGAGCGACGCGCACACAATCGGTCCTTGCAGGCCTTCACGCGCTTGCAGGAAAAGCCGATCTGGTCTTGATCCATGATGTGGCCCGCCCCGGCATTCCAGCGCATGTGATCGATGCGGTCATCGATGCGCTGTCTGTCCATCAAGGTGCGGCCCCGGCCCTGCCTGTCACCGATGCGCTGTGGCGCGGCGATGATCTGGTCGCAGGCACGGTTGATCGCGAAGGGCTTTGGCGGGCGCAAACACCGCAAGGCTTTCACCTGGACGCGATCTTGGCTGCGCACAGCGCCCATAAGGGTGAGGCCGCCGATGATGTCGCGGTTGCGCGCGCGGCCGGCCTCGAGGTTGCCATCGTGCCGGGCGACGCGGCCAATATGAAAGTCACAGGCCCCGGCGATTTCGCCCGCGCGGCCCAGATATTGGAGACAGGTCAGATGGATATCCGCACTGGGAACGGCTTTGATGTGCATGCTTTTGGGCCGGGCGATCATGTGATGCTGTGCGGCGTGGCCATTCCGCATGAGCGGGGGCTGATGGGCCACTCCGATGCCGATGTGGGGCTGCACACGGTCACCGATGCCATCTATGGCGCATTGGCCGCGGGCGATATCGGTACGCATTTCCCGCCCTCCGACCCGCAGTGGAAGGGGG
>JAQCLA010000301.1 GCA_027592105.1 Pseudomonadota bacterium
CTATCGGGCAAGGCGACCAAGAATTCCTCGCCACCGATCCGCGCGATCAGGTCCGAACCGCGCAATTGCGCACGCAACCGTCGCGCTACAAGGCTGAGCACCCGGTCCCCGACGGGATGGCCGAAACTGTCGTTGATCCGTTTGAAATGATCGATGTCGAGCAACATCACCGCCACGCCGCGCCCGGTCTGCGCGATCATCCGGTCAAGCTGGAACATCGCGTAGCGGCGGTTGTGCAACCCCGTCAGGCTATCGGTCACCGCCATTTCAAGCCCCGCCTCGACCGAGGCGCGCAACCGGTCGGATTGGCGCTTGCGGTCAAGCTGGGTGCGGATACGTAGTGCCAATTCCTGCGCGTCGAAACTGTCGTAAAGAATGTCATGCGCGCCCAGATCGAGGGCGATGGCGGCGCGTTCGCTGTCGCCCTCGGGCAAGATCATCACGCTGGCCGCGTTGCGCGTTCCGGGCCGCGAGCGCAGATCGGACAAGAGCCGCAAACCCTCGTTGCGGTGGGTCAGATCGGCGGCGATGACGAAAACATCGGGCGCGTCACCCTCGTCATTGCCGAAACCCGTCAGCGCCGCGTCTCGCGGCAGTACTGACACCTCGCCGCCCAAACGGTCATCAAGGGCGGTTTTCCACAAGACCGCGCCCTTGGGGCCGGGTGCGATCAACGCGATGCGCCCCGGTTTTTGCGGCGCGGTGAAATGTGCGGCGGCTTCGGCAAAACCCAGCGCCGAGGCACCGCGCTTGCGCAATTCGCGCGCCGTGTCGCGCGCCCGCAACAACGAGCGGACGCGGGCAAGCAACGTCACCTCATCGACGGGTTTGGTCAAGAAATCGTCGGCCCCCGCTTCAAGCCCAGCCATCTTGTTGTCGCGATCGGCCACGGCGGTGATCAAGATGATGGGAATATCGGCGGTATCGGGATCGGTCTTCAATTGCCGGCAGACATCGAGGCCGGACATGTCGGGCATGACCACATCAAGCAAGATCAGATCGGGCTGTGTTTGCCGTGCCGCGATCAGCGCGGCTGCGCCACAATCGGCTTGGTCGACGGCATAGCAAGCAGAAGCAAGCTTTACCTTCATCACGATGCGGTTCGTGGCCACATCGTCAACGACCAGAATTCGCCCTGTCATGCGCGCCTCTCACCAGATACTCAACTTACACTTACACATCGCCCCGGCTGTGGGGCTTATCATACTATAGGCTTGTTTTGCGCCTGAATGGTTAACAAACTCTTTAACCCATGAACGGAACTTGGGGATGAAGCAAGAAATAGCCGAAATCCATGCCATGGGCATGTTGGGCTGGTTGGCTGGGCAAGCGGAATTGCTGCCGGTCTTTTTGGGTGCGACAGGCGCCAGCGAGGATGATCTGCGCGCGCGCGCAGGCGAGGCCGAATTCCTCGCCTCGGTTGTCGATTTCGTGATGATGGATGATGTTTGGGTGATCGATTGCGCCACCGATCAGGGCTGGCCGCCCGAACAAATCATGGTGATCCGCGCGGCGCTTCCCGGTGGCGATCTTCCCGCCTGGACCTAGCGGCTTGGCCTAGGGCAATTCGTCCGCTGCAAGCTTGGCCAAAAGCGCGCGCAGCACATCAAGCTCATCGATACTGAGTTTGGCATGGAAATGCTGCGTGGCTGCATGACACATGGGCAGGGCTGCGTTGAATTGTGCGGTCCCTTTCGCGGTCAGCCCCACCTCGGTGGTGCGCCGGTCATCACGGCCCATCTTGCGTTCGATCAGACCGCTCGCCTCAAGCTGGCGCAGCGCGCGCGAGGTTGCGGTGCGGTCGATACCGACGAAATCCGCGATGTCGGAGGGGTTTTTCTTGCCTTCTTCGGCCACGGCGACCAGCACGCACCATTCCACACGGGTCATGCCGAAACGGCGCAAATTCCCCTCGACCCGGCGTTCGACGATGCGCGCCGTGCGGGAAATGTGGTGGCCGACGCTGTCATGCAGGCCGAATTTTTGTCGTGTACCGTCCATCGTGATGACGCGCTATAAGCAGTCACCGACGCGCTGTCACCTGTTTTTGCATGAACATGTGGTATCGGCGGTGCAGGCGGCAAAAAGGGCAGGGCAGGCAATGATTAAAGGTCTCCTTTTCGACAAGGACGGGACATTATTCGACTTTCAGCAAAGCTGGGGCGGTTGGGCGTATGATCTGATCACGACACTGGTTGCGGATGATGGTGCAAGCTTTGACCGCCTGACCGATGTCTTGGGCTATGACGCCGAAAATCGCTTATTTTTTCCTCATAGCTTGGTGATTGCGGGAACCGCCCGCGATCAGGCCGAGGCTTTGGCCCCGTATTTGCCCGGCCGTGATCTCGACGCGCTCGAGGTCTGGCTGGCGCAGGCCGCGCGCAGTGCCGCGATGGTGCCAGCGGTGCCATTGCGCCCCTTGCTGGGTGATTTTCTGCAAGCCGGTCTTGCCTTGGGTGTCGCCACCAACGATGCCGAGGCCGCCGCGCGCCGCCAGCTTGAACTGGCCAAAATCACCGATCTTTTCGCCTATATCGCAGGCTATGATTCGGGCCATGGGGCCAAGCCGCATCCGGGCATGTGCTTGGGCTTTGCGCGCGCGCTGGATCTTGACCCGGCGGCGTGCGTGATGGTGGGCGATAGCTTGCATGATCTTGATGCCGGGCGTGCGGCGGGCATGCGGGTTGTGGGTGTGCTGACCGGTGTTGCAGGGATGGACGATCTGGCACCTCATGCCGATGTGGTCTTGCGCGATATCGGGCAATTGCCGGGCTGGCTGGCCAGCTTGGGCTAATCGCGCTCTGCCCTGCGCATTGTGAAAATGCGACGGCAAGTGTCGGAGACGGGCAATCTGTGGCCTGTGCGATGCGATCTTTTGGGCCGCAAGCCGTCAGAGACCGCCCCAGAAAGATAAACCGAATGACCGATGATACGACCACCCGTCGCCGCCGTGCCGGTGGCCGCGCGGCCAATACCGCGCGCAGCACCGCCCATGCCATCGACCAGATGCCTTGGCGTGTGCCGCGCAATATCGACCGCCCGACCGAGCCGCTGCCGCCCGAAGGTCTGCTGGCCATCCATGACGGCGCGATGCGGGTCTTGTCCGATATCGGGGTCGAGTTCCTCAATGACGACGCGCTGGCCCATCTCAAGCGCGCCGGCTGCAAGATCGAGGGGCAGACCGTCCGTTTCGACCGCCATTTCGTCGAGGAAATGGTGGGCAAGGCGCCGCCCTCATTCACGCTGACGCCGCGCAACCC
>JAQCLA010000302.1 GCA_027592105.1 Pseudomonadota bacterium
GGCTTCGATCACGGTCATGTCGCGGGCCTTGGCGATCCGCTCGACACGCTGGGTGGCACCACCGGTGCCCGCCGGGATCAGGCGGCCCACGATGACGTTCTCCTTGAGGCCGACCAGCTTGTCGACCTTGCCCTGAACCGAGGCCTCGGTCAGCACGCGGGTCGTTTCCTGGAAGGACGCCGCCGAGATGAAGCTGCGGGTTTGCAAGCTTGCCTTGGTGATACCCAAGAGGATCGGCTGCGCATCCGCCGTGCGGCGGCCATCGGCCGCGGCCTTGGCATTCATCGCTTCCAACTCGGCCTTGTCGACATGCTCACCCTTCAGCAGCGTGGTCTCGCCACTGTCGAGGATCTCCCACTTCTGGAGCATCTGGCGCACGATCACTTCGATATGCTTGTCGTTGATCTTCACGCCCTGCAGACGATAGACCTCTTGCACCTCGTTGATCATGTACTCGGCCAAGGCCTCCACACCCATGATGGCGAGAATGTCATGGGGGGCTGGGTTGCCATCCATGATGTAGTCGCCCTTTTGGACGAAATCGCCCTCGGCCACGGGGATGTGCTTGCCCTTGGGCACCATGTATTCCACGGGCTCTTGGCTTTCGTCGCTCGGCACGATGGTGATCCGGCGCTTGTTCTTGAAGTCGCGGCCGAATTTCACATAGCCATCGATCTCGGCGATGATCGCGTGATCCTTGGGACGACGGGCTTCGAACAATTCCGCCACGCGGGGAAGACCCCCGGTGATGTCCTTGGTCTTGGCACCTTCGCGCGGAATACGCGCCACGACTTCACCGGCTTGGATGGTCTGACCATCCTCGACCGACAAGATCGCATCGACCGACATCGTGTAGGTCACGGGGTTACCCGCATCGTTACGCACCGGCTGGCCCTCGGCATCGACGATCAAGATCTCGGGCTTGAGCTCATTGCCCTTGGGCGCTGTGCGCCAATCGGACACGATCTTTTGTGTCATGCCGGTAGCATCATCGGTCTCGTCACGGATCGAGACACCCGAGGTGAGATCGACGAATTTCACCGTCCCCGATTTCTCGGCGATGATCGGCAAAGTATAGGGATCCCATTCGAACAAGCGATCACCACGGCCAACCTTTTGGCCCTCGGCGACATGCACCTTGGTGCCATAGCCCAGCTTAAAGCTGGCGCGTTCGGCGCCATGCTCATCGCTGATGACAAGCTGCATGTTGCGGCCCATCACAACCTGTTCGCCTGCGGGGTTCTTGAGCAAGGTGGGGTTGGCGAAGTGGACGATACCCTCGACGTTCACCTCTTGGAAGGATTGCTGCGCGCCTTGGGCAACGCCGCCGATGTGGAAGGTCCGCATCGTCAGCTGTGTGCCGGGCTCACCGATCGACTGGGCGGCGATGATGCCGACGGCCTCGCCGGTGTTGACGCGTGTGCCGCGTGCAAGGTCACGACCATAGCACGAGGCGCACACACCCTCTTCGGCCTCACAGGTCAGCGGGCTACGGATCTTGCACGTCACGACGCCTGCGGCTTCCACCGCATCGGCGCGACGCTCATCGATCATCTCACCACGGGCAACGATCACCTCATCGGTGCCGGGAACGCAGATATCCTCGCCCGCGGTGCGGCCCAAGATACGCTCGGCCAGCGAGGCCACGACCTCACCGTCATTGACGGCGGCGGATGCGGTGATGACGTTCTCGGTGCCGCAATCTTCCATCCGGATGATGCAGTCTTGCGCCACATCGACCAGACGCCGGGTCAGATAGCCCGAGTTTGCGGTCTTGAGCGCCGTATCGGACAGACCTTTGCGCGCACCGTGGGTCGAGTTGAAGTATTCAAGAACGGTCAGACCTTCCTTGAAGTTCGAGATGATCGGCGTCTCGATGATCTCGCCCGAGGGCTTGGCCATTAGGCCACGCATGCCGCCGAGCTGCTTCATCTGGGTGACCGAACCCCGCGCGCCCGAATGGGCCATCATATAGACGGAGTTGGGTTCCAACTCAGAGCCGTTCTCGTCGAACTTCTTGGCCGAGATGGTATCCATCATCGCATCGGTGACCTTGTCGTTAGCTTTCGACCAAGCATCGATGACCTTGTTGTACTTTTCACCCTGGGTGATCAGACCGTCCATATACTGCTGTTCGAATTCCTTGACCTGATCGCGGGTCTCATCGACCAACGCCCATTTGGTATCGGGAACGACCATGTCGTCCTTGCCAAAGGAGATCCCGGCCTTGAATGCCTCGCGGAAGCCCATGCCCATGATCTGGTCGCAGAAAATGACCGACTCTTTCTGACCGCAATAGCGGTACACATTGTCGATGACCTGCTGCACCTCTTTCTTGCGCAACAAGCGATTGACCAGATCAAAGGGTGCCTTGGCGTTGAGCGGCAAAAGATCGCCCAAAAGCGCGCGGCCAGCGGTGGTGTCGAAACGCACCCACACCTCGTTGCCCTCTTCGTCGATCTGCTTGATGCGGGCCTTGATGCGCGCATGCAGATGCAATTCGCCGGCGTCGAGCGCGTGACGGATTTCATCGACATCAGAGAAGATCATATCTTGACCCTTCATCCCCTCACGCTCGAGCGTAACGTAATAAAGGCCAAGGATCATATCCTGCGACGGCACGATAATCGGCGCACCGTTGGCAGGCGACAAGACGTTGTTGGTCGACATCATCAAGACGCGCGCTTCCAGCTGGGCCTCAAGGCTCAGCGGCACGTGCACGGCCATCTGGTCACCGTCGAAATCGGCGTTGAAAGCCGAGCAGACCAGCGGGTGAAGCTGGATCGCCTTACCCTCGATCAGCACGGGCTCAAACGCCTGGATGCCCAAACGGTGCAGCGTCGGCGCGCGGTTGAGAAGCACGGGGTGTTCGCGGATCACCTCGTCAAGGATGTCCCACACCTCGGGGCGTTCTTTTTCCACCAGCTTCTTGGCTTGCTTGACGGTCGAAGACAGACCCTTGGCCTCAAGCCGCGAGTAGATGAAGGGCTTGAACAGTTCGAGCGCCATCTTTTTGGGCAAACCGCACTGGTGCAGTTTCAACTCGGGGCCGGTCACGATGACCGAGCGGCCCGAGAAGTCGACGCGCTTGCCGAGCAAGTTCTGACGGAACCGGCCCTGCTTGCCCTTGAGCATATCCGAGAGCGATTTCAGCGGGCGCTTATTGGCACCCGTGATCACGCGGCCACGACGGCCATTGTCGAATAGTGCATCGACCGCTTCTTGCAGCATCCGCTTTTCGTTGCGCACGATGAT
>JAQCLA010000303.1 GCA_027592105.1 Pseudomonadota bacterium
AAACCCTCGGCGGTCTGCGCGACCAAGGCGCGCGCCAGTTCCGATGCATCCCGGAGTGCGGGCTCCGGCGCGCCGCTGGTCAAAAGACGCGAAAGCCCCGACCAGACCCGGTTGAGAAAATCTGTGATCAACAGCGCATCCTGCCGGGTGCCATCGAGACCGCGCACCGGTCGGGCAGGGCCGCGCGACAGGGTCTGCGTGGTTGCCACCAAGGTGTCGGGGTCAGCGAAAACAAAGACATCCACACCCGCCGACAGGCTGAGCCTGCTCAAGATCGATTTGATATCGACATCGCCGGCATCAAGTGCGCTGGCCGCCTCTTGGGGAATGGCCGCCTCGAACAACTCGGCGATCAGCTGCGCCTCGACGGCGAGCGCGCGCTCGCGCTGCACCACGAGGCTGTCGCGGAAGGGGTTGAGATACATCACCCCCGCAACAAGGACGACCATCGTCAAAAGGTTGAACAAGATAATCTTGCGCGACAGCGGCGAGCGGTTGAGCGACAGCATGTTGCGGCGCGCGCGCGCGGCCTTGAGCTCCTGTTCGACCGCGCCGGGCGGACGATCCCAGTCTTCGCCCAATACGATATCGGCGCGCTCATTGGCGCGGCGGTTGGTGAGTGACAAATCGGCGGGCACCGCGTGTCCGCCTATTCTTCGTTGTAGCGGTAGCCGATGCCGTAGAGCGTCTCGATCGCCGAGAAATCGTCGTCGACGCTGCGCATCTTCTTGCGAAGGCGCTTGATGTGGCTGTCGATGGTGCGGTCATCGACGTAAACCTGTTCGTCATAGGCCACATCCATCAGCTGATCGCGGCTTTTGACGAAGCCGGGGCGCTGGGCCAAGGCCTGCAACAGCAAGAACTCGGTGACCGTCAGCGAAACATCCTTGCCCTTCCAGTTCACGGCATGGCGCAAGGGGTCCATCGTCAGCTGTCCGCGCACCATGATGGTGCTTTCCTCTGGCACACCTGCCGCGTCCGAGGCGATCGCTTCCTGACGGCGGAGGATCGAGCGGATACGCTCCACCAAAAGGCGCTGCGAGAAAGGCTTTTTGACATAGTCGTCAGCCCCCATCCGCAAGCCCATCAGCTCATCGATCTCATCATCCTTGGAGGTGAGGAAGATCACCGGCATCCGGCTTTTCTGGCGGAGCCGCTGCAACAGGTCCATCCCGTCCATGCGGGGCATCTTGATGTCGAAAACACCCAGATCGGGGAGGCGGCGGTTGAAGGCGTCCAGCGCGGACTGACCGTCATTGTAGGTTTCGACGTCGAAGCCTTCGGCCTCGAGAGTCATCGATACAGACGTCAGAATATTCCTGTCGTCATCGACAAGTGCGATCCTCGGCATACTCGTGATCCTTGTTACTGCTCAACTGCCATCTTTTTTCCATATTCTCTCTATTTGGAGCGTGAGAATCAATTGGAAATCTCCGAATCGGGCGATATGCCACCGTCGAATTAATCTTTCGCGCGTTAATCAGTGATGAAACTGCCACAGCAAATGTGTCGCATGCTGCCTTATGCCCAAGCCGGATGCGAAAGAAAATGTCGGACTGGTTGCGCTAACTGGGTGACAGCGACCTGTTCAGCCATAAAAACGTCATGTTATAGGGCCGCATGGCACGGGTCCTGACCCGTAGGTTGCCACGACCTATCCAGGAGCAACATCAAATGACCACCCCTCGCGTTAACCCGTCACAGACTTTGGCCGCCCAAGGCATGACGGGCCTCGGCACGGTGCATTACAATCTTCTGGAGCCGGCCCTGATCGAAGCGGCCATCGCCCGTGGTGAAGGGCGGCTTGGCTTGGGCGGCACGCTTTTGGTGTCGACCGGCACATTCACCGGCCGCTCGCCCAAGGACAAGTTCGTGGTCCGCACCCCGGCGGTCGAGGACCACATTTGGTGGGACAACAACAAGCCGATGACGCCTGAGGCCTTTGATGTGCTGCATGCCGATATGCTGGCGCATATGCATGGTGGCGAATATTTCGTGCAGGATCTTTACGGCGGTGCCGATCCCGCGCATCGCCTTGATGTGCGCGTGGTGTCGGAACTGGCATGGCACAATCTGTTCATCCGCCACCTTTTGCGCCGCCCCGCGGCCGAAGAGCTGGCGTCATTCGTGCCGGAATACACGATCATCAATTGCCCCAGCTTCAAGGCAGATCCCGCGCGCCATGGTTGCCGCAGCGATACGGTGATCGCGCTGAACTTCGACAAGAAGCTGATCTTGATCGCCAATACCGAATACGCGGGCGAGAACAAGAAATCAGTCTTTACGCTTTTGAACTACATCTTGCCCGGCAAGGGCGTGATGCCGATGCATTGCTCGGCCAACCATGCCACCGGCAACCCCGATGATGCGGCGGTGTTCTTTGGCCTGTCCGGTACCGGCAAGACCACGCTTTCGGCTGATCCGGGCCGCACGCTGATCGGCGATGATGAGCATGGCTGGGCTGATCGCGGCATCTTCAACTTCGAGGGTGGCTGCTATGCCAAGACCATCAACCTGCGCGAAGAGGCAGAGCCGCAGATTTATGCCACCACCCGCACCTTCGGCACCGTGATCGAGAACATGGTCTATGACCCCGAGACGCTGGTGCTGGATTTCGACGACGCCAGCCTTACGGCCAATACCCGCTGTGCCTATCCGCTGGATCAGATCGAGAATGCCTCGACCACGGGGCTGGCGGGCCATCCCAAGAACATCGTGATGTTGACCTGCGATGCCTTTGGCGTGTTGCCGCCCATCGCGCGGCTGACACCGGCACAGGCGATGTATCATTTCCTGTCTGGCTTCACCTCCAAGGTGGCGGGGACCGAGCGCGGCGTGACCGAGCCCGAGCCCACATTCTCCACCTGTTTCGGCGCGCCCTTCATGCCGCGACGCCCCGAGGTTTATGGCAAGCTCTTGCAAGACAAGATCAACCAGCATGGTGCGACCTGCTGGCTGGTGAACACCGGCTGGACGGGCGGGGCCTATGGCACCGGCAATCGTATGCCCATCCGCGCGACACGCGCGCTGTTGACGGCGGCGCTGAACGGGTCGCTCACCAAAGGTGAATTCCGCCGCGATCCCTATTTCGGTTTTGATGTGCCGATGGCTTGCGCGGGCGTGGATGTGGGCCTGCTTGATCCGCGCGGCACCTGGGCCGATGCGGCGGCCTATGATCGTCAGGCGCAAAAGCTGGTGCAAATGTTCGCCGATAATTTCGCGCAATATGTCCCCTACATCGATGAT
>JAQCLA010000018.1 GCA_027592105.1 Pseudomonadota bacterium
CAGTTGGCTTTCCATCCGCGATGATATTGCCATACCTGCCGCGTCATCAGCAGCGCTGTTGATCCGCAATCCGGTCGATAGCCGCTGCATCGCGCTTTCCATTGTACGGTTTGCTGCGGAAGCCGCGGTAGCCGCACCAAGCGCGCCGATGTTGGTGTTGATATTCAGAGCCATGTCATCTCTCCTTGTCTAAATTTGAGCCCGCTTGCGCCATGTCGGCAAATCAGGGTCCGGTCAGGTCATCTGGAACGTTGGTCACTCGCACTTTCAACCTGAGGCCTGTGTCGAGGCGCTCAGGGACATAAACGACGCAGTTCACAATTGTTTAGTTGGGGGGATGGATTGCTTTGGAGTATAGGCCTTGGCACTGAGGCGACGTTATCCTGACACCGCCATCATCGCACTGCAGGCACGAGGAAATTCGTGTTGGTTAACAGATGGTTAACCCGTCAATTTCCCGACCCAGCCATCGTCAAATAATCACCCTTCTATAATGCAGAAAAACACGCAAAATCAGGGCTTAAGATCACAAGGGCGATGAAAATGCAGTTCTTTCCAGCACAGCAGATGCAGCGAAAGCAATCGCTGGTCATCACGACCCAGCTGCAGCAAGCCATCCGGCTTTTGACCATGTCCAACATCGAATTGGCGGGGTTTTTAGATCAGCAATCTGAAGAAAACCCTTTTCTCGAGGTAACAAACGGCGCGGGCGAAGACGACCATATCGTGCCATTGCCCGTGGCCGAGGTGGGCCCCGATCGCGCGGACCTCGATTTTTCCGATGGCACGATGACCAGCGATGCGCCCATTCCCGATGCGGCACTCGATAACCAATTCGAAACGGGCCAGATCGACCTTGGGCGCAGCGGTGCCACGGCCCCGGCAGGCGAAAGCGATTTTGACGCGCTGTCCTTGATCGCCTCTGATGAGGGGATGTCGCTTTACGGCCATGCCTGCGCCGAAGCTGAGCGCATATTCACCGCGCCGACCGACCGGATGATCGCGCTTGCGCTGATCGATGCGCTGGAACCCTCGGGATGGCTGGGCCAGTCCGTCGATGAGATTGCAGCCTTTAGCATGGTCGATCTTGACCGCGTCTTGGCGGTGCTTGCGCAGCTGCAACAGATCGAGCCCGCCGGGCTATTTGCCCGCGATCTGAGCGATTGCCTCCGGCTACAGGCGCGTGATCGCGACTTTCTGACCCCTGATTTCGAACTGCTCTTGGATAATCTCGCCATGCTTGGGGCAGGCAATGTCAAAGGGCTAACCCGCCTGTGCAAAGCCACGCCCGAGCGCATGGCCGAGATGCTGCGCCTATTGCGCAGCCTTGACCCCAAGCCGGGAGCAAGGTTTGCAGACAAGGCCGAGCCGATCTTGCCACCCGACCTGATCGTGCGCCGGGTTTCTGATGGGTGGGCGCTCGAATTGAACCGCTCCACCCTGCCCGCGATCAAGGTGCGGGCGGGTTACGCAAAGCAGATGGTCGCTGGCAGAAAAGACGAGGCGCTGCGCAGCTTTGTCTCGGAGCGCGTGTCCGAGGCGCGCTGGCTTGACCGCGCAATCGCGCAGCGCAACGAGACCTCGCTCAAGATCGGGGCTGAAATCTTGCGCCAGCAGATAGGGTTCTTTGAACGTGGCCCCATCGCGCTCAAGCCGATGGTCTTGCGCGATATTGCCGAGGCGATTGGCATGCATGAAAGCACGGTGAGCCGCGTGACCAATAGCCTGATGATGGCAACCCCGCGCGGCACCTATCGGCTCAAGATGTTTTTCAGCTCGAGCATCACACATGATGACGACAGCGACGGCGAGGCCGCATCGGCCATCAAGTTCAAATTGCGCAAGATGATCGCGGCCGAGACCCCTTCTCAGCCGTTGAGCGATGATGCCATTGTGCAAATCTTGGCTAAGGATGGGATCCGCCTTGCCCGGCGCACGGTCGCCAAATACCGCGAGATGGAGGGGATCGCCTCCTCCTTCCAACGCAAACGCGAGGCGGTTCTCTCGGGGCGGATTTAGAGCGTGTAGCGTTTGATCCGCCCGCTGTATTCACTGCAACAGGCGAGGCAGCGTTTCCAAAGCATAACGCGTTCGCCTGTTGCGGTGAGTGCGATAGAACGCGACACGCTCTAGCGGATCGTTGGCTGTCCGGGCGTATCGTTGCGCCAAATAGCGGGGCCGCACATCGGCTTAAGCGGCTGCAAGTGCGCGCAACAGGCGTTGGTGGGCATCGGGTGCCGCGTCGATCATGTGCAGAATTGGCGCTTTCTCTAGGACACGGAGCACGGTCGGCCCCTGCGCAAGACCGACCCCTTGCCAAACCCCGCCCGCCATCATGTCGCGCAATCCGATGATGCGTAGCGGCCCAATGGCGGTCAACACCCCCTCGCCCGAGGGTGCAAAGACCACAACGCCGCCGCGCTCGACGAGATAGATGGTCTCAACCCGTTCCTCTGGCATGAATACCACCTCACCATGAAGCAGGTGAAGCCGCTGCTGGTGCAAAAGCTCGCGCAGGCGCGGTGGCGGTGGCATCAGGCATGCTCCTTGGTGGCAGCAAGCGCCTCAATCGCCAAAGCGCAGGCAAGGTTCCAGGTCATCGGCCCTTGCGCATCCAAACAGGCGCGCACCGCACCGCGCGGCAAGACTACAACCTCGCCCGCAGCGCGCCCGCGCGCCATGCCCGCATAATGACTTGCCCCAAAGAACTCGATCGGCTTGACGACATCGCCGGGGCCAAGTGGTTTGCTAGCGCTGCCGACACCAAGCCGCCCAGAAAGCACCACGAATAGCCGATCTGTTTCGGTCCCCTCGCACAACACGATATCGCCCGCACCAAAGCTTTGGCGCGGGTAGAGATCGAAGTTGAGACCGAGGATGTCGTCCTTGCGCATGAAAATCTCCGCTCTGGTCATATAACGACCAATCAGCGGGATCATTTAACCCAGCGCGGGATTTAGCGCTTTCGCTAGCCCGGCTGTTGCGGCGTCACACGCAGACGGTTCGGATTGCGCGTTTTCGGCTTTGCCTTGGGCAATGGCTCAAAATTAAAGCGCAGATCGGGAATAAAGCGGCGGCATGTCTCGCGGGCCTCTGTCTCGCCTGGTTCGGCAAGCACCATCCAGAAAAACTTGTCTTCGAACATCTTGTAAGACCGCAACAAATCAACCTGTGCGCGTTTGGTGTACATCGAGACCAGAACGTAGCTAATCACGAAAACAAACCAATGCGCCACGAAGGTGATCCCATAGACAATCAAGACCGCCAGCATCGGGTAGTAAAGCCGATGGTTCAACATCCACAACACAGGCGCGATTGTGGCAATCTCTTCAAGGTCGGTAGCATGCATTGCCGCGTTTTTGCGAATATCGCGAAACACCTCAAAGTTCTGATAGCTCTCGAGCGGTGCGAATTTCAGCGTTTGCACCGCGCGCAAGATCTCGAGTGTTTCATCAGGGCCGGTGACTTCGAAACTGGCCTTCAGGCGCGTTTCCAAGATCACGTGAAACACAATGCCACTGCGCCAAAAGGTTAACAGATGCGGCGTGAAGCCAAGCTCGGATGCGTCGACCTCGGGGTTGTCGTCGTGATCGGCGGCGGGCTTACCCATGCGCGCGGCCAGCATTTCGGCGTCGCCGGTGAATATCTCCCCATCGATGGCAACCAGCACATCCCCCGGCTTGAGCTTTTTCGCACGCGCCGCAAACCCAAGGCCACGGGTCTCAAGCTTAAGAAATGGCTGCAGGTTTTGGTCGGCAACCGGCGCATCGGCCGAGGTTGCAGCATCATTCATGGCGCATTCCGATCATGGAAACTTGATCATGTCATTATTGACAGGTGCCGCGCGCGGCGCAGGCGGCGTTGCCGTTCGTGCCGGTGCGCGCGGTGGGGTGGCGGCAACGGTGATCTTGGCCGAAATCTCTCTTTGCAGCATCATCATGGTTTCAAGGGTCGCCGCGATCTCGTCAAAGCGCGATGGCGCGGCATCTTCGGTGCCTGCTTCATCGGTGCTGTGCAAAGTCGCGAGCTCTGTCATTAGCACGCTTTGCTGTGCCTCTATAGCCGCGCTGACTTCTCTGACCACGGCAGATGTCGACTGGCTGACCATGCCCGTGATCTCTGTATTGGCCTTGGTAAGCTCGCCCAGCGTTGTTTCGCTTCGCGCATCAAGGCGGGTCGCCAAATCGCCCATCATGACCTCAAGCGATGCGATGCCATCCACCAGCCCCGCGATCTGTGCGGCTTGGGCGTTTGCCTCGGCCGTTGCTGCGGCAAGCCGGTCAACGTTCTCGGCAAAGATCACCAGCGCTTCAAGCGATGTGGCATTGGTCGTTTCCATTTCGCTCATCGTGCGGAAATAGATCAGGCCAGCAGCCGCGACCGCAAGCACCGAGGCCACGAGCGAAGACACGAACACAATCATCACCTGACGGTTGATTGCTTTCACTTCCACACGGGTTTTAGAGTAGTCATTGCGGATTTGATCGAACTCGCTGCTCACGGTGATGGCAGCGTCAGCAGCATCAAGGGCGGTCTTGATGCTATCTTCGAGTGTCGGGGTGGCGGTTTGCGTGCTCATGCGGATTTCCTGACGTTTCGTCTCGTCGCGGGGGCCATGACCGGGCGTTTCTCTTCGAACTTAGCACAATTCGTGCCAGTTGACGCAAAGACCAGCAAATTAGGCAATTGCGCCGCACGAAACCCGAATGCGCGGCACCCCCAAGGCAATGCCGGATCATGCGCCACAAAGAAATTCTGGCATTTGCCACAGACCGGCCGAGCGGGGAGTGTCATCGTCCACCGCCTTTACGATATTGGGCCCAAGCCCTTGCAATCAAAAGGCGCAATGCGCCAAGCAAGCTTAAGAATCCAGAGAAGAAAAGTCCGCCGATCTGCAAGGGGGGCGCTTGACCGATAAGGCTGAGAGCTTCGAGAAAAAGCCATGCAGCCATGCCAAGAAAAACGATTGTAGAGATCAGCGCGCCAAGGGTGGTATGGCTGTATTGATCCTTGGTCCGGGCACGTTTGGGCATTACGAAGCCTCATTATTGATCGGGCGACCGTTCTGGTCGAAATGCAGCTCTGGCGGGATGTCAAACTCGGGAACGTCGGGGTCTTCACCACGATCAACACGGTAAATATAGGCCAAGACTGCGGCAATCGGGGTGAAGAGAACATCGGAAATTTCTTGCCCGATCTCACCGGTAAAGAACAAGGCCCGTGCCAATAGCGGGCTTCGAAAGACGGTGATCCGTGCCTCGGTGCCGCGCTTGATTATCTCTTCAGCGATCCGACCACGGCCCATCGCGATGATCGTCGGTGCGTTCTGTTCACCCGGAACATAGCGCAAGGCAACCGCGAAATGGGTGGGGTTGGTAATGATGGCGGTCGCGTTGCCAACATTCTCGAGCGAACCGGCCTGTTCTGCAGCACGGCGACTGGCCTCATACTGCATCCGCCGGATCCGCGATTTGACCTCGGGCGAGCCATCGGTTTGCTTGCTTTCTTCCTTCAGATCCTGTCGGCTCATGCGCAGCTTTTTCATATGCTCGTAATTCGACCACGCATAATCCAGCGCGCCAATACCGCCCAAAATGGCCGCTGATATCCCCATCAGGAACATGAGCGCGAAAAACCCCGTCTCAATCGCACGATCAAGGCTCATCGAGGCCAAAGTGAGCATTGTCGGCAGGTAATTGAGAATGATGAAATAGGCGGCTGTGCCGATGACCCCCACCTTCAGGATCGACTTTGTAAGCTCAACAAGGCTGTGGAGCGAGAACATGCGTTTTAGCCCATTCAAGGGATTGATCCGATTGCCCTTGAAACTTGCTGAGGTCGGGGCAAAGTGAATTCCCTTGCCCATCAACATCTGGGTGCCCAAGACCACGACCAAAATTGGTACCGCCACGATCAAGGCGACGATGAGAAAATCCAAATATGCCTCTGACAAGCGCGCCATCAAAAGGCCGGATAGCGCGTCGCCCTGCTCAAAGCGGAAAAAGCCACCCCAGCGACCAATCCACTGGGAAACGATATAAACCAAGGCCAGCAGAATGATCACGCCAGCCGCCGTCGTGGAGAAGACGAACATTTCCTTGGACGTCAGAACCTGCCCATCTTCGCGCGCTTTCTCAAGCCGTCGCTGTGTTGGCTCTTCGGTCTTTTCTTGTGTGTCGTCTTCACTGGCCAAGGGCAGCCCCCCGCAATAGATCGCCAAGATCGCCGAGGGCGCTGATGACTAGATCTTGGAATGCAAAACCAAGCGGCGCGGCAAACACGAACAAAAGCAGGAAAACCGCGAGCAAGGTGATCGGGAAACCGAATGAGAACAAATTAAGTGTCGGCGCAGATCGGGTGATAAGGCCAATGGTGATATTGACCAAGAACAAAACCGTCACAACCGGAAGCATCAAGCGCGCCGCGGTGGCGAACATGGTGGCACCTGCGACCTCGCCCACCTGAAACAGGGCCAGATAATTGATCCCGGCCCCGATTGGCGCGAATGTGTAGCTTTCGATCAAGATCGCAAAGGCCACGATATGGCCGTTCAGCGATAAGAACACGACCGTCAGGAAAAGCAAGAAGATCTGGCTGATCAGCGGTGTCTGCCCCCCGCTGTTGGGGTCGATCTGAAAGGCAAAAGAAAGCCCTGCGGTTGCCGCCACCTTTTCACCCGCCAAGGCAACAGCCGAGAACAAGATCGTCAGCAAAAGACCGGCGGACAGCCCGATGGCCAATTCTTGCGCAATGATCGGTAGAACGCGGAATGTGGTCAGGTCATCAATCGATGGCACCGCAACGCGCTTCATCAAAAATGCCGCCAATGTCGCGGTGAAAACGATGCGAATGGGCAGCGGAACCATGCGCGAGCCGAAGAACGGGGCCGCCAGAAGAAAGGCAGCAAAGCGCAGCGACACAATCAAGAAGATCAGCGCTTGATCCATCACATCTTGGATAGAAAGGCCGGGCAGATCTCCAAATTCCATCGCCGCTTTCCCCGTCACCTGATCGCGACAATCTCGCCGAAGATAAAGGCGAAATAGTCGGTCATTTGGGTCAGCATAAAACCTGACATCAAGGCCATCGCCCCAAGCACAATGACAAGCTTTGGTACAAACGACAGGGTCATCTCGTTGATCGAGGTGGCCGCTTGCATGATCCCGATGATCAGGCCCACCGCCAGCGCCACTCCAAGAACCGGGCCAGCAGTCATTACGATGTGCCAAAAGGCGAGCCTGAGATAACCGATATTCGAGTCAAAATCCATCTTAGCCGCCCGTCCCCATTGCAAAAGTCGCAGCCAGTGAGCCGACCGTCATGGTCCAGCCATCCACCAAAACAAACAACAACAGTTTAAATGGCAACGAGATCAACATGGGCGAGAGCATCATCATGCCCAAGGACATCAAGATCGACGCAATCACCATGTCGATGACCAAGAATGGCAGGAAGATCAAAAACCCGATCTGAAAAGCGGTCTTGAGTTCCGAGGTGATAAAGGCCGGAAGCACCACAGAGAGCGGAATTTCCGAGACATCGGTAAAGTCACCCGTTTCCGCCATATCAGAGAACAAAAGCAGCGCCTCTGTATGAGTATTTGCAACCATGAAATCCTTGATCAAGGTGCTGCCCTGCGTGAGCGCTGCATCAGCGCTCATTTCTTCGGCCAAATAGGGTGACAGCGCGGTATCATTAATCGCGGTCAGGGTCGGCGTCATGATCGCAAAGGTCAAGAAAAGCGCGATGGCGATCAATACTTGGTTCGGCGGGGTCTGCTGTGTTCCCAATGCCTGACGCAAGATCGACAAAACGATGATGATCCGGGTAAATGCCGTCATCCCAAGCACAATTGACGGCAATACCGTCAAGGCTGTCATCAGAGCAAGAATTTGCAGCGACAGCGAATAGGTGGTGGCTCCGTCCTCGTCTTGACCAACCCGAATGGCGGTCATGGACAGGGGATCTTGCGCCATCGCCATTTGTGGCAGCGCGATCGCGGCGGCAAGCAAGCCTGCGATGATGAAGAACCGATGCGTCATGGCTGGGCCTGCGATGCTGGCGGCGTCACTTGGCCAAGCTGCAAAAAGGCCCCTGCCCCTTGCCGCCCGGTCAAAACCAGAATGCGCTGTCCGTCTGCCTCGACCAGGCACAGGCGTTCATGCTGGCCGATGGGCGTGACTTCGACTAACCGAATTTCGCGCCCGCGACCAAGCCGGTTGCCGATGCCTGTGGCATGTCTGCGCAGCACGATCTGCACCGCAATCAAGACCGCGAGAAACCCCACGACCACGATCACTTGCGTCAAGCCTACCTCTGCCATGTCGCGCCCTCATCCGCTTTCGCAAGAACAAAGCAAACGCCATGCCATCCCCGAGAAATCAGGAAAAGTAATCTTCAAGGCATTGGTAGGTATTGATTTTATTTCACTCTGCAAACAGGCCACACGCGGCCCGTCAATTCTTCGACAAGCTCAAAGGCCCTGAACTCGCTTTTCCAGATCGACGATTTCACCAAAGCGCACGCCGAAGCGTTCGCCCACCATCACCACTTCGCCGCGCGCGATCATGGTGCCGTTGATCAAAATATCGAGCGGATCGCCCGCCAGCCGATCAAGTTCGACAACCGACCCTTCGTTCAGGCGCAACAGATCACGAATGGTAATCTCGGTGCGCCCAACCTCGACGGTCATGCGCACTTCGATATTCTCGAGCACCCGCAAATTCTCGATGCTGGCGCGCTCGCCCTTGGCTTCGGTTTGCGGTGCCTTGGTATCTTGGTTATCGGCCATATCTCGTTTCCCTTAGCTTTAATCTTCTGTCTCATGAATACGGCGCGTCAAATGCAGCGCCGCTTGCGGCCCCACCTGCCCCATTTCACCGCTAAACATTACGCGCCCCTCGACCAAGACCTGCACGCCATCATGCAATTGCATCGGGAAAGTATCACCCGATTGCAGATGGATCAGATTATGTAATGCGGTTGTCGGCTCGGCGAGCCGCCCGGTCAGTGTCAGCGGAATGTTCAAGATCGCGCGTTCAAGGCGCTGACGCCATGACAGATCATCATCCACATAATCAGACTGCACCCGCGAGCGCAGTTGCGAGGCAATCGGCTTGAGCGTTTGCAGCGGATAAATAATGTCAAAGGTCGCGGGTTCTGTCTTGGGCAACTGCACGACAAAAGAACAGATGATCACCGTCTCTGAGCCATCGACGAAAGAGGCGAACTGCATGTTCTCTTCTCGGCCTTGGATAGAGAAGGTCACAGGCGTCAAATCGCGCCAAGCCATTTGCAAGGCTTCATTCAAGCCACCGGTGACAATCTCGATCACCCGCTGTTCCGTCGCGGTGAATTCACCTTGGACACGCTTGAGCGGCCGAACGGCCGTGCCGCCATAGTAGGAGTTCGTCAAGAGCGAGATGAAATTCGGCGGCAAGACCATCAATTGATTGCCGCGCAACTCTTCCATCCTGCTGTTTGTCAAGCTGACGAAATTCTCAGATGACGCACTATAATCGTCAAAGGTTTTGACTTCGGGCGGGAACGACGAGATCCGCGGTTGCACCCGCAGCATCGGTAAAAAAACCGACCGGGCAAATCGGCTAAAGCGCTCATTGATCATTCTGAGCGCATAGTAATCACCCAGAAGCGACAGATCATCCGAGCCAAAAGTAAACGGCCTGACCCCGGAATTGTCCCCATCCATAAAAACGCCGTCCGCCGCGCCGGAAGAGTGGCTTAGACCCTCAATCAGCGCCTCGACTTCTTCGTTACTCAGTTTGCGCGACGATACCATAGCTTGCCCCTACCCCTTCACTGCAGAATGAAAGAGGTGAAATGGACGCCCTCTATGCCGCCAAAACCTTCGAGTTGCTCAAGCTTCACGTTGATTGCCTCACGCATCCGCTCTGCCATGGCATCGCGCCCGACCTTGCCCTCGACTTCTTCTTCGGTGAATTCGCTGATCACGCCCAAAACCTCGGACCGCAAGGCGAGCTGATGAGTTTCAACATTCTGCACAACTGATTCATCATATTGCGTCGATACGCCGATTCCGACTTGGAGAAACTTACGCGAAGCGCGCAGGTTTGTCGTGAAATTTCCGGGGAATTCAAAATAGCTGGTGATGAAGGTCTCGACGTCATCGACCGGTTTTGCAACGCGCGAGGGGCCTGCGCCTTCTTCCTCACCTTCCTCCTCGGGGGGCGGCAATTGGCCCGATTCCTGAAGTTTGCGTTCGATAATCATATCGATTTCTTCGGACGGGTTTGTCGTTTGCCCAAAGAGGAAAAAACCCGCGCCGAGGCCAATACCGACAAGCACCAAGCCCCCGATAACGAAAATCAAGATCTTCAAAAGACCCCCCTTGGGTTTACCCTCTGGCGTGCTTTGATCTGACATTTCTTAAATCCTCAGTTAGGCAAGCAAATTGATGCCGGTCGACTGTTTCCGGTCAGCACTATATGCGCCACCTGTCGCAGTTTCGGAAGGTTCTTCACGATTGGCGTTTTCAAGGGCGGATCGATTGCGCCTTGGCGCATGTTGACCTTGCTGACCAGATTGCGCACCTGCACCTTGTTCTTGCGCAGAAAAGCCAGACAAGCGATAGCCGGATTGATCAAGCGCCTGCGCAAGCCGATCTTCGGCACCGCTTAACAGACGCGCAGCGGCAGTTGTTTCGGTGACGATATGGACCAAGGTTTGCTCGCCGCGCAGATCAAGCATGACGCGGATTTCGCCAAGGTTCTTGGGCCGCAGTGACAGCTCAATACGTTGCGACCCATTGCTCACCATCCGCTCAATATGGCCGACCAATTGCTTACCCCAATCGGCTTGCCGCAAGTTGAGCGTCGCGGCTGGTGCCATCGCTACGGGCGCGGGTGGCAAAACAGGCTGCGTCACACTCGCAGGGCGCGCCGCAGCGTTTGAAGCGGCGACCGGCTCAGATCGCTCCGTTGCGCTATGGGCGAGATCCAACATCGTGGCCTCAACGCGCCGGGAAATCTCACCAACAGATTTTTCGCCGCCAGATTCCGACAGGCGGGGGTCACGGGCGATGATCTTGGCCTGTTGCCCCGCAACAGAGATCATCATCGGATCTGGACGGGTGGCCGCAACGGCATTGGGCGCGGGCTCTGATGGTCTGTCGTTGTTCACCGTCATCATGGTGAGCGGGTCAAGCGGCGATTTGGCACCCCGCTCGACCGCGGGCTTTTTTTGCTCTGCGATCAGGCTTGCAAGGATCGGAGCTTTTGCCTGTGTCTCAACAGGCGCATCTTGCGGCGCGGCCAGATCAGGGGTCGCGTTGCGCGGTGGTACCTCGCTTGGCGTCAATGCCCGGTCAACCATCTTGGCCGCAGCTTCGGCCTTTGGCGGCAATGTTTCGGCCGTATCCAATGGCAAAAGTTGCGGGGCCAATGGATCGATCGCTGCCTCGCCTGTCTCAGCGACGTTGCCTAGGGCCGCAGACGCGCGCGCTTTGTCGGCTTGCAATGCCTTTTGCTGCATCGGCGCGGGAAGATCGCCCCTCGCGCCCGGTGCCAAAAGATTGGCATGCGCTGCATCTTGGACCGTCACCTGCGGGGTGGGCATGGGCAAGCCCCGCTCTGCGTCCGCGAAACCGGCAACCACGCCTTGATCCGATGCTGCAAGCGTCGGCACCGCGAGGGCGGCGTCTGGTTCGATCATCTGCGCATCACCAATTCGCGGCATTTGCTCCATCATGTGCTGCGATTGTGCAAGCGCCTCGGCCAACTGCTCTTCGCTGGGCAATTGGCCCGGTACCATGAAAGCTGGAACAGCGATCTGCTCTGCGTCAATTGGCCAAGGCAATGGCATCGTCTCGACCACCAGATGCTCCGTCAAAAGCGCCGGATCAGCCAGCATAGTGGTGGACGGGGCAGTATCCGTTGCCATCACCGCGACATCAGCGAATTGCGCGTCCAATACCCCGGTAAAGGGATCTGTACGGCCTGCCTCACCCACGTTAGGCGAAGATGCATCCGCAGCTTGCGGATCATCGGCCAAGGCCAATGCAACATCCTCATCAACCGGGTTTTCCGAGTTGGCCAGCGCTGTGTTTGTGATGGAAAAAAGCGGATCGAACATTGCACCAAAGCCAGGCTTGGCGCTGCGCGAGTGCAAGCCCGGCTCTACGGCCCTCAAGTCGATCGAATTGACTATCGCTTTCATCGTTAGGCTCACCCAGTTTGGTTAAACATGTTGAACAGGCACGCAGCAAATCTGTCTCGTGCAAGAAAAATGCCAAGATTGAGCAGTTTGGCACTAGTCTCTCGGCCTTGCGCCGCGCGGCGGCATTTGGCCTTCGGCAAAGCTTTCGCGGGTTTCGATTTCGGTTTTCCGCGCCACGACACGGCGCTCTTCCAGAACTGTTTCTCGGCTTTTGTGGCGCATCAGCGCTGCACGCGCCTGGGCAATCTCCACGGCCAAAAACTCGTTTCGGTTTTCCAGCAACTCGAATTGCTCTTGCATCTGCCGCCCGTACCAAGCCCGCGAGCGCAGTGCAAAAGGCGTCATCGGCTCATCAAGCGGCGTATTGGCTTGGATCAGGCCAGCCAATTTCGTCTGCATGGATTGGGCGCGCCCAAGCTCGCCCGATAATTCGCCAGCAGCCTGCGCTTGCCGGCGCGCGCGCATCTTTTCGCGCAATTGCATCAGACCGATCAAGCGCTCGGAACGCGACATGGCGCTGTCACTCCCCCATCATCGCGATCAAGCCCTTTTGGCTATCGCCAAAGCTTGCAGGTTCGTTCGGCGCTTGCTTGATAAAGGTCGTGAGGTTCGACCAAAGCGAGACCGCAAGATCGAGGTCAGGATCTTGCCCCGATTGATAGCCGCCCATCAGCATCAGGTCGCGGTTTTCAAGATAGAGCGAGACAAGCCTGCGAAACCGCATCGCGGCCGCCTGTTGCTCGGGCGGCGTGATATCGGACATCACCCGGCTGACCGAGGCAGAGATATCAACCGCCGGGTAAATCCCAAGCTGGGTCTGGCGGCGCGACAGCACGATATGGCCATCAAGAATGGCGCGCGCGGCATCAACAACCGGATCATTTGTCATATCATCCCCGTCGGCCAGCACGGTGTAAAAGGCGGTGATCGATCCCTCGCCTTCAAGCCCGGTGCCAGAGCGCTCGACAAGCGCGGGGATCAACGACACGACCGAGGGGGGGTAACCCTTGGCAGTTGGCTGCTCACCAAGCGCAAGACCGACCTCCCGGCGGGCATGGGCCACGCGGGTGAGGCTATCCATAATCAGCAAAACCTCTTTGCCCTGAGCGCGGAAATATTCGGCGATGGCCGTCGCGCGGTGCGCGCCCCTGATACGAAGCAAGGCCGAGCGGTCGGCAGGCACGGCAACCACAACAACCTTGCGGCGTGCGTCCCCTTGCATCACCTGTTCGACCATCGCACCCACTTCGCGGCCACGCTCGCCGATCAACGCCATGACAATGACGTCAGCCTCGGAGAACCGGGTCATCATCGCGAGGAGCACCGACTTACCAACGCCCGAACCTGCGATAATGCCCACACGCTGGCCACGACCAACTGTTAACAAGGCATTGACCACCCGCACCCCGACATCCAGCGGCTTTGCAACGGGCTTGCGGGCAAGCGGATTGAGGGGGCGGCCCATCAACGGCCAGCTCTCGTCAAGTTCCAATGGACCGATCGTATCAAGCGGATTGCCCTGCGCGTCGATCACCCGCCCAAGCAGGTTCGGCCCAACCTTGATCCGGTTGTCGATTTCAATCGGTGAGACGCGCGCACCGATCTCGACACGGGCGTCCAGATCATAAAGAAACAACAGGTTGCGCCCATCACGAAAGCCGATGACCTCGGCTTGGGCCAGATCGTAACCGGCGGTCTCGACCTGACAGATCGCACCCACCAGAACCGGGAAGCCGTCACATTCAAGGATCTGCCCGTCAAAGCGGGTGACCCGGCCAGATGTCACCAGATGCCGCCGGTTTGGCAGCGCGGCCACATCAGCGCGAACCTTTTCGAGAATGGCGTTCATGTCTTGTCCTGCTCTGGCTTGGCAGCGGCGCGCGCAGTTTTGCGGCGGGTCGGTTGGCCTAGGATCCGGTCTGAAAGCCGTAAACCATCGACGACAAGATCGACATCACCGCGCGACAGCTCAGCCGAGGTCACGACGCGCATGGATGCAAGGCTATCGGACCCCGCGATCAGTGCCGAAATGGCCTGATGATCCTCGGGGTTAAGGCACAAGACCGCTTGGGTCGCTTGACCGTGGATCCGGTCGGCCAGCGTTTCGATCCGTTCGACAAAAGCATCGGGTATAGTGTCGATCTCAATACCTGCACGTTCAGAGGCAAGTTTAAGCACAGCCTCGGTTATCTCGGCGCGCAAACTGGCCATCATCTCGGCGGTCGGATGTTGGAACGCATGCGCGGCTGCCGCGAGGGTCTCGACCGCCGTGGATAAACGCGCCTCTGCCTCTGCTTCTACCTCGGCACGGATTTGGTCGCGCATCTCCGCGCCGTCCGGCATCGCGGGTGGTGCCACGGCGGGAATTGGGTCGGTCACCACGGCGCCGCTGGTCGGCTGGCGCGTGGCTTGATCCTCGGCGGGGCTGATCTGGCCTATGTCCAAGTCCTGCGGGTCTTGGGGCGGTTCCTCGGCAAGAACCGCATCCTCAATACCAAGGCTACGCGTATCGGCGACGGCGGCGGCGGTATCTTCGTCGCCAAGACCCTGCCCCGGCCCAATGATCGTTTGGGGGGCCTCGCTGCTCTGTGCCGCCGCGGCAAGCGCATCAGCCTTGTCAGCATCACGCCGCAAAAGCGCGAGATCCAACAGGCTTTTGGGGCGGAACGTATCGCCGGTCGGGTGAAGCGGCGTATCTGCAGGACGATAGGTTTCCGCACGCGCCGCCGCGATCAGGCGATTGATCTCACTCTCGTCAAGCGGTGCCTTGTCTTGCTGCGGTGCGTCGGGTTTGGTTGCGCTCGGTTGCATGGCTTAGACCATTTCGTCGCCGCCGCGCCCGGCCAATACGATTGTTCCATCGTCCGACATTCTGCGCGCGACATTGATAATTTGCTTTTGTGCCTCTTGCACCTCGGTCAAGCGCACCGGGCCAAGGGCCTCCATCTCGTCCTTGACATTGGCGGCCGCCCGGGTCGACATGCATGCAAAGAGTTTTTCGCGCAGCAATTCGTCGGCCCCTTTGAGGGCAAGCACCAGCACATCGCTTTCGACCGAGCGCAAGAGCGTTTGCAGCGACCGCTCATCGGACATGACAAGGTTGTCGAAGACGAACATACTATCTTGGATCGCGGTCATCAGGTCCTTATCGGCCTTCTTGATGTCCTTCATGATCCGCTGTTCCATCGCGGTCTTGGTGAAGTTCATGATCTTGGCCGCCGCCTTGACCCCGCCAATCTGCGACGCGCGCAGTGTGGTATTGGCCTTGAACTTGAGCTGCATGACGCGCTCAAGTTCGCGCACCGCGTCGGGCTGAACAGTTTCGAGCGTAGCGATACGGGTCACAACTTCGGGCTGTAGATCGTGCGGCAAAAGCCCCAACACATCAGCGGCAAGCCCATAATCGAGATACGAGATAATCAGGGCGACGATCTGTGGATGTTCGTCGATGATCAACTCGGCGATCGAGCGCGCATCCATCCAGTCGAGAATGTCGATGGGCCGCTCGGAGGAGGAAGGCGTGATGCGGCTGAGAACCGACTGCGCCTTGTCCCCGCCGAGCGCCTTGGTCAAGACGTTGCGAATATAGTTGCCAGCACCAAGACCGATGCTTGTTTGTTGCTTGATGATGGCCAGAAACTCGTCAAGCACAAGATTGACCGTTTGCTGATCGACACCTTGCACCGAATACATCGCCGCCCCAAGATGCTGCACCTCGCGCGGCGACAGGTTCTTGAGGATCTCGGCGGCTTCATCCTCGCCCAACAGCATCATCAAGATGGCCGATTTCTGCGTGCCGGTGAGCGTGTCAAAAAGGCGATCCTCTTCGAGATTGCTGATCGTGGCGGCGTCTGGCATGGCATCTCTTCCTTCAAAGTCATTGAACCGGCGCGCTTGCGTCGGCGCGATCGGTCAGGCTTTCTGGTTCAGCTCTTTTTTCATCATCTGCTTGAACACGTTCGATACGCGGCCGGCCTCATCGCCCACAATCATGCGGATGATCGCGACCTTGTCGTCATAGGTGTTGGCGGTATCGAGCATCTCGAGCGAGATGTTGGATTTCTTCGGCTTCAGCTTGGCCTTGATATCCTCAAGGCTCTCGCCTTCAGCAACCTCAACGGATTCAAGCGCGTCAGCCTCTTGCTCGGTCATGCCGCCTACCATCGCTCCGCCACCAGAGGGTACAAGCACACGGTTCAGAAGCGGCCGGATAACCCCAAGAGTGATAACGGCCAGCAACAGCACTGTTACGATCTGTTTGGCGAGGTTCTCAACCCAATCAGTCTGGAACCAGTCTACGGAAACACCTTCAAGTGTCGAGATAAAAGGTTGTGCCGTGACGGTGATGTTATCGCCACGCGTCAGGTTCAGGCCAATGGCGCTACTGACCAGCCGTTCGATATCGGCCAAGGTTTCGGGCGACATATTTTGCGGCTGCGCGATACCCGTTTCTGGGTCCGTGACCATTTGGGTCCGCAGCAACAGCGCCGCGTCGATTTTGACGATACGAGTTGAGGGCGACATCGTCGTCGACACACTGCGGCTGACCTCGTAGTTGCGCACTTCACTGCTGGAACGGTTCTCAGACTGGCCTGCGCCGCCAGGATTGGCCCCCTGCCGATCGGCAATCTCGGCCTCGGTCGGGGCCGTGTTCGCGGTGGCACCCGGCACACCGCGGGCTTCGGCATTGGCGGCGACGTCAAGGGTGTTTTGCTCACTGCGCAGCGCGGTCCCGTCGGGGTCAACGCGCTCTTCGGTCACTTCGTTACGGGTAAAATCGATCTCGATATTGACCTGTGCGTTAACGTTGCCCGGCCCCACAATCGGGGTCACAAGCGACTCGATCCGCGAGCGATAGATGCCTTCCAGCCGCATACGGTATTGCAACTGCGTATCCGTCAAGATCGAGGCTGGATCATCGAGCGATTTCGACAAAAGCCGTCCCGTTTGATCGATGATCGTGACATTCTCGCGCGCCATGCCAGTCACCGAGGTCGACACGAGGTTCACAATCGCCTCGACCTGGCCCTCATCAAGCCTGCGGCCCGAGGCCAGCTGCAAAAAGACCGAGGCCGTGGGGGCTTCTTGATGACGCACGAAGGCTGAACGCTCGGGCAGC
Organism: Pseudomonadota bacterium; assembly: GCA_027592105.1. Classification (GTDB taxonomy): domain Bacteria; phylum Pseudomonadota; class Alphaproteobacteria; order Rhodobacterales; family Rhodobacteraceae; genus Roseicyclus. The sequence goes on from JAQCLA010000018.1 coordinate 17,315, forward strand.
GCCAGATGCACCCGCGCCGATTGTATCACCGAAATCTCGTTGATCGAGCGGGCAAGTTCAATCTCTTGGGCTTGCTTGAGGCGGACCGTTTCGACCGAGCGCGAGGTGCCCATCGGAATATCGCCAAGCGCCGCGTAACCTTCGGGGGCAGATGTCGGCAAACCTTGTGCCGCAAGGCTTATCCGCGAACGATGATAATCGCCAACAGGCACCAAGACATCGCCCGTCACAGGATCAAGGGTGACTTCAATCCCAGAATTAGTTAGCGACTCGACGACAGCGGCCTTGTCGGCTTCGGAAAGCGAGGCATAAAGCGTCGTGCGCGCAGGTTCGAGCATGTAGAGATAAGCCGCCAACCCCATGACGACCGCCAGAGCCGCGACAATGGTCGGCATGGCGCGTTGAAACCCCGGCTGCGAGGTGACGTTGCGCACGCTGGCCAGCATATTGCCACCAGATGGCACCAAGCCAGATCCGGCTCCAACGGCGCCGCGGGTCATCTGTGTCGGTTGGGTCGTCTCTGCCATGCTCAATCCCGTTCCTCTAATTCGCCTTTGCCGCTATGGGTCAAACGGGCATGTTCATGATGTCTTTGTAGGCGCTCAACGCCTTGTTCCGGACGTTTAGGGTCAGCTGGAAACCAAGCGATGAGACCTGCTGGGCAACCATGACTTTCGCGAGGTTCTGCTCGGTTCCGGCTTCAAAAGCGGTGCCAAGGGCCGATGCCTCGTTCTGCGCCGAGGCCACGGTTTTTAACCCATCGGCCAGACGTTGCGAAAAATCCGTGCGTGTGGGCTTCGCCTCCAGCGCTTCATGCGCCTTAGCCAAAGTTTTCAGGTGCGTTTGATCGACCTGAAACTTGAGCCCCCCGATACTGTTCATGCTGCACCCTCCCGAAGGCCGAGCGGCATGGCTTGTTGATCAAGCCAAGCTGGGCGCATCTGCACCGAGCGCCCCGTATCAAGCACGATATCAGCGGCGGTGATGCAGCCATCCACATGCAAGACCAAGGCGCGCTGAATGACGTTCTCAAGTTCACGCACATTGCCCGGCCAGTCGTGCCGCACCAAGATATTGGCCGCGTCCGCCGTCATCCAAGGCAGGGTCGCCCCTGTTTCGGCGTGGCGGCGCAAAAGCCCAACTGCAAGCGGCAAGATATCATCGGGGCGCGCGCAAAGCGGCAATGTCTCAAGCGGAAAAACGTTGAGCCGATAAAACAGATCTTCACGGAAACTGTTGCGGCGAACCTCTGCAACCATGTCGCGGTTCGTCGTGGCGATCACCCGGACATCGACAGGGATTTCCTTTTGCACCCCAAGCGGCGTCACGCGGCGTTCTTGCAGTACGCGCAGCAATTTTGATTGAAGCCCGATGGGCATTTCAGAGATTTCATCAAGCAACAATGTGCCGCCATCAGCGGCGCGGAAAATGCCGATATTGGCGACCGATGCCCCGGTAAAGGCACCTTTTTCATGGCCGAACATCATCGCTTCGAGCATGTTTTCGGGGATTGCGGCACAATTGATCGCGACGAAAGGCTTATCTGCGCGCGGCGAGCGTGCATGGATGAAGCGGGCCAAAACCTCTTTCCCGGTCCCGGTTGGACCGTTGATCAGCACCGTCACATCGGCACGTGCAACGCGGTCGGCGACGCCCATGAGCTGGCGGCTTGCCTCATCGGCGCAGATCATCGCGGAAAGACCAAAGCACAACGTGTCAACAACGATGGCTTGCCCATAGAGTGTGCGCGCCTCTTCTGCACGAAGGCTAAGGCGCTGAAGTTTGCCCTCAAGCTCTTCGCGAATCGCAAAGGCTGGGGCGGCCTCATCGATCACGGCAACACGCATGGGGCGAAGCGCACGAGCGCGTTCAAGCAGTTTCTGTGTGCCGCCCATCGCGGCCTCGGCAGCACCGGAGATGACAAGAATCGGGGATTTCTCGGTCGGCTCCGTGGGCCAGCCATCGACAAGCAACACCTCGATCCCGCGCCTGCGGATCAGCTCTGCAAGCTTTTCTGCGGTCGCAAAGCCCGTTCTGTCCAAAATAATTCTGGTCACGCATGCCCCCTTTCGAACCCATTGCCCCGGGCTCGCTAAGAGAAGGCAAGAACCAGGCCAAGCGGGCAGAGCCGATCATGGAAACTTCCGAACTTTCTCATAAATTTTTGTTTTTATTTTATTTTTTAAGATTCATCCGGATGAATGATTGTATCCGGAAATACCGCAATCCACGGCCTGTCAGAAAATTGGCGGGCGATTGTGATCCCGCGCCGCGCGGTCTAACCAAGACCTGACACTGCAAAATGCCAATTGCACGTCCGCACCCACCGGTCTCGG
>JAQCLA010000304.1 GCA_027592105.1 Pseudomonadota bacterium
CTTTGCCTGACCTTCGTGGTGTTTTTTCTCACCAATCTTGCACCAAACCTTGAAAAACTGGCCAAGACCCAAGGCAATGCCCGCATGAGCGATGCCGAGGTGATCTCTTGGCTGGATCGCAACGGCTATGGCGGGCCCCTGGTGATGCGCTACGGCGAATGGCTGGGCGTGTTGCCGGGCTGGGAGCGCTATGACGAGCTGGCGCAGGAATGGCGCGGCCGTTGCTTCGAGAAGGGCGGATCAGCCGAGGATACGCCGCCCTATTGCGGGCTTTTGCAAGGTGATCTGGGCCACTCCACCGTTTCGGATGACGAAGTGGCCAATATCATCGGTGGCCGCTTGGCGCTGACCGGCGTGTTGATGTTCTGGGCCTTTGCCGTGATCGTGCCATCGGCGCTTTTGGTCGGCGTTCTGGCCGGCATGCGCGAAGGCAGTCGCACGGATCGTGTCTTATCTACCTTTTCCATCGGCACGACGGCGACGCCGGAATATGTATCGGGGGTGATTTTCATCGTGCTTTTGGCCTCGTCCCAGACGGGGATTTCGCCTTTGCTGGTGCAATGGGGCTGGCTTGAAAGCGGCACCTTGTTTCTCGGCTCGGCGCGCAGCGCGATGGATGGGCCGAATTTCTGGAACTTCACCTTGCCCGTGATGACCATCGCCTTTTATGGCATGGGCTATATTGCGCGGATGACGCGCGCCTCGATGGCCGAGGTGATGACAGCGCAATATATTCGCACAGCCCGCCTCAAAGGGGTCAGCTTTCGCAATATCGTGCTCAAGCATGCGCTGCGCAACGCCCTGATCGCGCCCTTCACCGTCATCATGCTGCAATTCCCATGGCTTTTGACCGGTGTTGTGATCGTTGAGACATTGTTCAACTATAACGGCTTTGGCTGGACCTTGGTTCAGGCCGCATCGAACAATGACATTGAATTGCTGCTGGCCTGTTCGGTCGTGGCCGTTTTCGTGGTTTTGGTGACACAGCTGATCTCGGATATCGGCTATGTCTATCTGAACCCGCGTATCCGCATATCTTGAGGAGGACGGGCAGATGGAACCGCTATCATGGTCCGGCGAAATCGGTCTCTTGCTCAACCCGATCCTGCTTGCGGCGGTGGTCGTGTTTATGGCCGCCTTCGTGGTTAATATCGCGCTCAGCTTGGGCGGCATGCGCCCCGGCGAAATGGTGATCAATGCCGATCATTCGCTTTCTCTCCGGCGCGGACCAGTCGATTATTCGCTGATGACAATGCGCTACGCGGTGCTGGTGGTCTTGCTGGTCTGCATCGGCCATATTATCGGCGGCGTTGTTTTGAACGATCCGCAAAGATCGGGGATCATCGGGGCCATGGCCGCGCGGTTCACCCCTGTCTGGATCGGGCTTGTGGTGCTTTTCGCGCTTTCGATCAGCTTCAAGCGCCGCCTTGGGCTATATGGCAAGCTTTTCGACAGCCCCATCGGCATGACCGGTTTCGGTCTGGTCATGTTTTGGATTTTCACCGCGATCTTCGCACAAAGCATCGCCCCGCATGGGCCCATCGATGTCATCAGCCAAATGCGTAACGAACTTCCGGGCAGTGTTTTGCCCGCTCCGCGCGAGGGGCAATATGTCTATTACCTCCTCGGCGGTGACAATCTGGGGCGCTGCGTGTTCAGTCGGATGATCTATGGCACCTTCGAGGTGCTGAAGATCGCGCCACTTGCGACCTTGTTTGCCTTCATGGTCGGCATCACCCTTGGAGTGCCCGCGGGGTATTTTGGCGGCAAGCTTGATATCGGTGTGACCTTCGTGGCCAATCTGGTCTTGGCATTTCCTGTGATCTTGCTGTTCTACCTGCTTGTCACCCCCGAGATCGTGGCGGCAGGCATCCCAAACTACCTGTCGATGGTGTTATTCCTCTTCCCGATCCTGTTTCTGGTGATCTTGTTCAATTCGCGCTATCGCACCCAGCCCGGCCTGCGAAATATCATCGTAGCGATCTGCGTCGGTGTGGGCGGGATGGCCTATATGTCATTGATCTCGAATGCATCCGACCCGGATTTGCCCCGCCTGTTTCGCCTCTGGCCCAAGGCGCTGGACCTGTTCGATGTGCCGGGGAACTTGCTGATCGTCTTTGTCTCGGTCGTTTTCGTCAACAGCCCGACGGTGTTTCGGATCGTGCGCGGCATCGTGCTGGACATCAAGACCCGCGACTATGTCGCCGCCGCGCAAACCCGGGGGGAAGGCCCGTGGTACATCATGCTATGGGAGATTTTGCCCAATGCGCGCGGGCCCTTGATCGTCGATTTCTGCCTGCGCATCGGTTATACGACCATCCTACTCGGCACCTTGGGTTTTTTCGGTCTAGGTGTCAGCCCCGAAAGCCCCGACTGGGGGTCGACCATCAATGAGGGGCGGCGGCTTTTGACGATTTACCCCCATCCAGCGCTGCCCCCTGCCCTTGCCCTGATGAGCCTTGTGCTTGGCCTCAACCTACTCGCCGATGGCTTGCGCGAAGAAAGCTTAAAGGACTGATGATGCCGAATTTTCGTACGGAAATTCGCACAGCGACAAATCTTCGTACGAAGATTTGTCGCCGCCCCTTGGAGAAGCGCAAGAATGCTTGACCAGACCCCTGAGGCCACGGCGATTGTGCCTGATACCTATGATGGCCCCATCCTTGAAATCGCCAATCTGTCGATTTCCTTTTTCACGCGGCTGCGTGAAATCCCCGCCGTAATGGATTTTTCCTGCAGCGTCATGCCGGGCGAGGCGATGGGGCTGGTGGGCGAGTCTGGCTGTGGGAAATCCACCGTCGCATTGGGCGTGATGCAGGATTTGGGCGTCAATGGGCGCGTGGTCGGTGGCACGATCAAATACAAAGGCCGTGATCTGAACGCGATGAACGCAGAAGAATTGCGCGCCATTCGTGGCCGTGAAATCGCGATGATCTATCAAGAACCCATGGCCTCGCTCAACCCGGCCATGCGGATCGGTCAACAGTTGATGGAAGTGCCAATGATCCACGAAGGGATTTCGGAGAAAGAGGCATGGGCGCGCGCGCTTGAGATGGTCAGCGATGTGCGCCTGCCCGACCCCGAGCGGATGCTGCGCTCATACCCGCATCAGCTTTCTGGCGGCCAACAGCAGCGCATCGTCATCGCCATGGCCTTGATGTCAAAACCCTCGCTCTTGATCCTCGATGAACCGACCACGGCGCTGGATGTG
>JAQCLA010000305.1 GCA_027592105.1 Pseudomonadota bacterium
GGACAGAATGAACACATGATCGGTGCCGGTCGACACATCGAAAATGCTCATGACCGTCAACGCAACGTCGGGAGCATCATCGCCATTGGTGTCCAAGAACACGTCGACGATGTACAACTCGTCGTTCTCATCTTCGCCATACGGGCTGACGAAGACCGGTGAATTTTCTGGCCCAAGCCACACTTCCGGGATCTCAATCAAACCGTCTGAGCCAAAATCTGACGTCGCGAAGCCGGGATTGTTCGTCGCGTTGGAGTATTCGTAGACGATATGGGCGTCTTCGGGCACGGTGATCGTGAACTGCGTCGGGCCAACAAACGCGTCTTCGAAAATCGATACACCACCGAGAACAAAAGTAGGCATGCCGTAACCCCTTCTACGCTTTAAATCCACACGACTTTCGAGAGAATCTCTCTCGAAAGATGATTGGTCGGGACCATGCCAAACTCCGCCCCTATATCAAAGCGCTTTTTGTTTCTTGGTGATTGGTCTATCGCCCATATTTTTTTGATGTAAAAAATCTATTGAAATTGCGGGAATTGATTGCAAAATACCATGTATGATTAACAAACTCGAAATGTTCATCGCGGTCGCCAAGGAAGGGCATTTCGGGCGTGCCGCCGAAACCCTCGGGATCACGCAACCGACGCTTTCGACCGGGATCAAGCAGTTGGAAGAAAGCCTTGGCGTGCAGCTGATCTTTCGCGGCTCGCGTTATGGTGGTTTGACACCCGAAGGGGCGCGCGCCTTGGTTTGGGCGCGCAGGCTGGTGAGCGATGCCCGCGCCTTTCGTGAAGAGATGCGCGTCAGCCGTCATGGTCTGTCGGGCCATCTGCGCCTTGCGGTCATTCCAACGGCGTTGACTTGGGCTGCGAAACTTTCGGCACGCTTTGCCGAGGCCCATCCAAAAGTGCGTTTCACGATCCTGTCGCGCACATCCTCCGAGATCTTGAAGATGCTTGAAAATCTCGAGGTGGATGCCGGGCTGTCATATCTCGACAACGAGCCTTTGGGCCGCATGACGACCGCGCCGATCTATACCGAGCGCTACACGCTGGTGTGCCATGCCGACAATCCCTTGGCCTTGCAATCACAGGTGACATGGGCCGATTTGGCCGGTGAGCGGCTGTGCTTGCTGACGCCTGATATGCAGAACCGGCGCATCATCAACCAGTGTTTCATGGAGGCTGATGTCACCCCAGACGCCTTGATCGAGGCCAACTCGACCCTCGTTCTGGCGGCCCATGTCGAACAGGGCGGCTGGGTGACGATCCTGCCCTCTGACATGGCGCGATTCTTGAGCGTGGGCAAACGCTTGGCCATCGTGCCGATCATGGGCGCGCATGTGGAGCATATCGTGGGGCTGGTGGCGCCGTTCCGCGAACCACATACCCCTGTGCTTGACGCGCTTTTGACGCAAGCGGCGGGTTTGAACCGGGCGTGAAGGTCGCATATCGCGCAGCGATCGTCGCCTGCGCTTCATTGATTTTTTCAATCGACTAACGGAATAACGATATTGATAATTGATCGCTGATCATGACACTGGCGCTTGGATATCCGGAGCCAGACATGACCAGCCCATCCAATGCAGCGCAGCCCGAGGGGCTTGCCGAGATCAACGCCATCATCGCCGCCCATCTGTGGCGTGAAGGGCCGCTTTTGCCGATCTTGCATGCGGTGCAGGCGGCCTTTGGGTTTATCCCGCAAGCAGCGCATGCGCCGATCTGCGCCGGGCTGAACATCACCAAGGCCGAGCTGCATGGTGTGATCAGTTTCTATCATGATTTCAGGGACAAGCCCGCCGGGACGCATGTGCTCAAGATTTGCCGGGCCGAAGCCTGTCAGGCCATGGGCGGCGCGGCCATGTCCGCGGCGGTTTTGGCCAAGCTGGGCCTTGATTGGCACGAGACCACGCGCGATGGGCGGGTCACGGTCGAGCCGGTTTATTGTCTGGGCCTTTGCGCCTGCGCGCCTGCCGCGATGGTGGATGGCAAGCTCAAGGCGCGCGTGACGCCCGAGACCTTGTTGGCGGAGGTGAGCGCATGAAGATCTATGTGCCTCGTGACGCTGCAGCCCGTGCCTTGGGCGCCGATGCGGTTGCCGATGCCTTTGCCGATTTGGGTCACGAGGTCATCCGCAATGGATCGCGCGGGATGATCTGGCTGGAGCCCCTGGTCGAGATCGAGCAGGGCGGGGTGCGCCGCGCCTATGGTCCGGTCACGCCCGCGGATGTGGCGGGGATTTTGGCAGGCAGTGTCGAAAGCCTCGGACCGGTCGAGCAGATCCCGTTTTTTGCCCGCCAGACGCGGCTGACCTTTGCGCGTTGCGGTGTGATCGACCCGCTCAACCTTGCCGATTACGAGGCGCATGGCGGGCTGGTCGGGTTGCGCCGCGCGCTGGAGATGGGCAGCGATGGCATCATCGCGCAGATGAAGGAAAGTGGTCTGCGCGGGCGCGGCGGCGCGGGCTTTCCCACAGGGATCAAATGGGAGACCGTGGCGGGCGCGGCAGGGCCACAGAAATACATCGTCTGCAATGCCGATGAGGGCGACAGCGGCACCTTTGCCGACCGGATGATCATGGAGGGCGACCCGTTTTCCGTGATCGAGGGCATGGTGATCGCGGGCCTCGCGGTGGGGGCCAGCAAGGGCTATATCTATATCCGCTCGGAATACCCCGATGCGATCGAAGTGATGTCGCGTTCTGTTAGTATTTGTCATGATAACAATGTTTTATGCCGCGTTCTTCATTCTTCACATGAATTCGATATCGAGATCCGCGTCGGCGCCGGTGCCTATGTCTGCGGCGAGGAAACATCGCTTTTGAATTCGCTTGAGGGCAAGCGCGGGGTGGTTCGGGCCAAGCCGCCACTGCCCGCGCTTGAAGGGTTCATGGGCCGCCCAACGGTGGTCAATAACGTCATTTCCCTCGCCACCGTCCCGGTGATTTTCGAGAAGGGCGCGGATCATTACGCAAGCTTTGGGCTGGGCCGGTCTAAGGGCACGATGCCCATCCAGATCGCGGGCAATGTCGCGCGCGGCGGACTGTTCGAGACGGGTTTTGGCATGCCTTTGGGCGCGCTTGTCAATGAGATCGCAGGCGGCACGGCCACGGGGCGTCCCGTGAAGGCGGTGCAGGTGGGCGGGCCATTGGGGGCGTATTTTGCGCCGGCGAAATTCGATACGCCCTTTGCCTATGA
>JAQCLA010000306.1 GCA_027592105.1 Pseudomonadota bacterium
GACAACCTCGATGATCGGCAACGGGCGTGGGGCCCCGGCCGCGATCACTGCACGAGCGCGTGCGACGCCTTCTGGCCCTGCGAGATCGGGTTTGGTCAGAAGCACGATATCGGCGCAAGCTATTTGATCCTCAAACACTTCGGAGAGCGGCGTTTCATGGTCGATACTTTCATCGGCCAAACGCTGGGCATCGACGGCGGCCACATTCGGCGCAAACCGCCCTGCTGCGACAGCTTCGGCATCGGCAAGTGCAATAACCCCATCCACCGTGATCTTTGAGCGGATCGCTGGCCAATTGAACGCCTTGAGGAGCGGCTTGGGCAGGGCAAGTCCAGAGGTCTCGATCAAGATGTGATCGGGGCGCGGATCAAGCGCCATCAAGGCCTCTATCGTTGGAATGAAATCATCGGCAACGGTGCAGCAAATGCAGCCATTTGCAAGCTCTACAATATTCTCCACCGGACACTCGGGGATTGCACAGCCTTTCAGGATCTCGCCATCGACGCCGACATCGCCAAACTCATTGACCACCACGGCCAGACGCTTGCCGCCGGGGTTGCGCATCAGCTGGCTGATGAGTGTCGTCTTGCCTGACCCCAGAAAGCCGGTAATCACAGTCACAGGGAGTTTTTCGAGGTTGGCCATGTCAAGTATCCTTCAAGCTGAGGGCGGCAGGCACGAGAGGCGGGATACGCGCGATGCAGTTGCGTTTGAAATGTTCGGGACGCTCACGCCATGGAACGAGGCCATCGGTTGAGGCGTGATATTTAACTATGCCCTCGTGGATGATGTCGAGGTCACGCGCTGCATCAAAGGCGCCGTAGACATAGGTCCAACGATCATCCCCGCGCAGCGCGATTGTACAGCCGCGATTGCAGTTCGATAGACACTCCACCGGCGTGACCTTGACGCCTGCAACCGGTTCAGCCGAAAGGACGCGAAATAAAACGGCGCCAGGGCGCTCATCTTGGGTGTCTTGGTCAACGCCATCTTGCTGCGTATGGCGGCATCTTGTGCAAACAAGCACCTCGACCGTCGATGCAAATTTCATCCGTGGCGTCCCTCCATCGGTGAGCGGGCACGGTACGGAATTGCGTTCGGATGAGCGACCGCCTGTCCGACACCGGAGCACCCCGCCCGGGTTAAAAGTCGCGCTGGCAGGTCTCCCGGCTTGCGGATCTCGGGGCGAAGTTTGCCCCAGCGGTCATCCTGCCTTCCCGGATCGGGCGATCCAGTGGCCATGGATGACCTGTCCGGTCACGGTCGCGGGGGCGGCTGCGCTGTCGCGCCGAAGGCACGATGCGTATTCCCTTTTCACCTGCTGCCGCAGGCACCAACGAGTGCTAAATGGTCAGCCGCGCGAGGGCGTGTCAAGGCTAGAAAAAAGCCACGCATGCAGCCTGGCGCAAACAACCAAAGGCTGCAGTGTTTTTGCTGGAACAATCATAGATAAGCACCTTGTCTCGCCACCGCCGCTCCGTTACCGTAGCCAAGATGGTGCCCGAGTCAGTCGGGATAATAGGGAAATTCGGTGCGGGGGTATCCCCAAAGCCGGTGCTGCCCCCGCAACTGTAAGCGGTGGTCCGCCTCGAATGCCACTGGACCCAACGGGCCCGGGAAGGTGGGGAACGGACCCAAGCCGCAAGCCAGGAGACCTGCCATCATAATGTTAACGCCAACCGGGCGGGGCGTCCGGACAGGGGGACCAAATGATACACTCGACACTTGGCGTCCCGATAAGACGCGCCCCTGTTGGCCCTTTCTCATGCCGCAGGATAGTAGATGCCTTTCCAAAACTGTCTTGATGCGCCCTCCTCGCCGCCCGGCTTTCTTGGCGTGCCGCTGTTATGAGTTGCCCTTCAGTGCCACCTGCCGAGCTGACGCTCGATTCCGTGTCTTGGGGCGGCGGCATCTTGCACCCGGTCAGCCTCACGCTTGCACCCGGCCGCATACTTGCAGTTTTGGGGGCAAATGGGGCCGGGAAATCAACACTGCTGCGATTGATATACCGTTATAACCGTCCGCAATCAGGGCATGTGCTGGTCGATGGCGAGGATATTCATCGCCTGCCTGCGCGCCGCGTGGCACAGCGTGTGGCAGCGGTATTGCAAGAACAACCCACGGATTTCGCTCTAACAGTGACCGAGATCGTCGCGCTTGGACGCGCGCCCCACCGCCGCGCGCTGTCTGGAAATTCAGCGCATGATCTGCATCTGGTCGATCATGCGCTGGAGCGGCTGAGCTTGCAGGACCTGGCCGATCGGTCTTTCGGCACACTGTCAGGTGGCGAACGCCAGCGCGTCATGGTCGCGCGCGCCTTGGCGCAGGAACCCGGGCTGATCGTGCTGGATGAGCCCACAAACCATCTAGATATCCGCCACCAGCTTGAAGTTTTGCGGTTGGTTCGGGGCCTTGGCATCACGGTCATTTCCTCGCTGCATGATCTCAATCTGGTCGAGGGTTTTGCCGATGACCTTCTTGTCTTGGCGGGTGGCCGCCAACTGGCCTTTGGGCCGGTCGGCGACGTCCTGACACCTGATCTGATCGCCCATGCGTTCGGGGTGATCGCTCGCCCGCGCGGCGTGGCACGCTTCGATTTCTCCCTCCCTGCACCCTCAAAAAAGGAAAAGATCGCATGATACGCCTAAGCTTGTCCGCCATCCTTTTAACCATTGGCACCGCGGCGCTGGCGTATCCTGTGACGGTTCAAAGCTGCGGCCGCACGGTCACCTTTGACACCGTCCCTGCCCGCGCGGCCTCTAATGACGTCAACCTCACTGAGATGATGCTGGTTTTGGATCTGACGGATCGGATGGTCGGCTATACCGGCATTTCCGGTTGGAACAAGCTTGACGAGACGATGCGTGCGGGCGTGGCCGAACTGCCTGAACTGTCGGAACGCTACCCCTCGCGCGAGGTGCTGATCGGCGCCGATCTCGATTTCTGGTTCGCCGGCTGGAACTACGGCATGAGCGTCGGCGGCGAAGTCACGCCCGAAACGCTCGACCCCTTCGGAATCGCAGTCTACGAGCTGACCGAAAGCTGCATCCACATCATGGACCGTGACCGTGTGGCCGTGGACGACATGTTCACCGACATCCGCAACCTCGCCACGATCTTCGGTGTGCCCGAGCGGGCGGAGGCGCTGATCGCCGACTGGCAAACGGAACTGGCCGAGATCGCCGGCACGATCCCCGC
>JAQCLA010000307.1 GCA_027592105.1 Pseudomonadota bacterium
CGAGGCGGCGGCCGTCGTCATGCCCGGTGCTTTCGGGCGCTGGACGACCTTCAACATGCTCAACTGGGTTTTGGAGAAGGGCTATGCGGGCGAGGAAGATTTCCAACGATATCATGCCCGTATGTTCGCCCAGCAAGCCGCGGCGGGGGCTGTCGATTGACCTGCGGGAGGTAAAAAATAGGGCTCACATGCAAAAAATCAAATGTGTTGTTGCAATCTTTGCGCGAGTAAGCCTACGGTATACCACGGCCTACTGGCTCGGCCAAAGGGAGGGAATCGAAGTGAAGCGCCAGATCATGCTGGCGGCAGGGCTCATGCTCGCCGCAACCAGCCTTCAAGCCGATGGCATTGCCCCAAACGACGTGGTGGCAAACGAATACGGTGAAATTGCAATGTCCCTGACGGGCCAGCCCGGTGACCCCGCGCGCGGTGCCGAGATCATGGCCAGCCGGGGGGCCGGAAACTGCCTTGCCTGCCACCAGGTAAGCGCACTGGACCAATACAAATGGCATGGCGAAGTTGGCCCCTCGCTCGACGGTGTGGCCACACGCTGGGACGAAGCCGGGTTGCGCGGGTTGATCGTCAATGCGGATGTGATGTTCCCCGACTCGATCATGCCCTCGTTCTACCGCATCTCGGGCTACACCCGCCCGGGCGACGCCTATACCGGCAAAGCTGCGCAGGGCGAGCTCTCACCACTTTTGCCGGCGCAAGACATCGAGGATGTCGTCGCCTATCTGATGACACTGACCGACTACTGAGCCGGTCGGGTTTCGTACAAGATTTCAAGGAGAATAGTCTCATGACCCAGACACGCAGACAATTCGTCGGCAACGGTTTGGCGATTGCGGCGGCCTTTTTCGGTCTTCCGCACATCGCAAATGCCGCAACGCTCGAAGAGTCCATCGCAGCTTTCACCGGTGGATCATCCGCCGGTGCGGATGGCATCACCCTGATCGCGCCCGAGATTGCCGAGAACGGCAATACCGTGCCAATCGAGGTCGATGCCCCCGGTGCGGTTGCGATCATGCTTTTGGCAGCAGGCAACCCAAATCCTGATGTTTGCATCATCAATTTCGGTCCCGCTGCTGGTTCGCAGATGGCCTCGACCCGCATCCGGCTTGCCGGTGAACAAGAAGTCGTCGCGATCGCACGCATGGCCGATGGCAGCTTCAAGCAAGCGCGTCAGAATGTGCGCGTGACCATCGGCGGCTGCGGCGGCTGAACCAGTTAGGACAAGGAGAAAAGACAATGGCAGAGAATGTTGTTCCCCGCGTCCGCGTTCCGCGTGATGCAAAAGCTGGCGATAGCGTGTCCGTGCGGACTTTGATCAGCCACCCGATGGAAAGCGGCATGCGCCGTGGCAGCGATGGCAATCTGATTCCGCGCCAGATTATCAATCGCTTCACCTGTGCCTTCAACGGCGCAGTGGTGGTTGATGTCGAGATCCATGCGGGTGTCGCTACGAACCCCTATTTCCAATTCGATGCCAAAGTGGATCAAAGCGGTAGCTTCGACTTCACTTGGTATGATGATGACGGTTCGGTCTATACCGAAACGGCAGAGATCGCAGTCGCCTGACGGCGGCGACAAGACCAGACCGAGCCGTCGCAAGGGAGGATTGACGACCATGACTAGAAAAACGCTTCTTGGTGGCGTCGCGGCGGCAGGGCTTGCCGTCGGGGTGGCCGGTGTCGGCTTTGCCGATATCCGGACGGGTGACAGTCTCGTGATCAATGGCGATATCGCTATGATCACCGAGGCACCGGCGCCTGAGTTTTTGCAAGATCGCGTCAGCACGATTTATTCGGGCTGGGTGTTCCGCACGGATGAAACCCGCGCGATGCAGGCGGATGATTTCGACAACCCGGCCATGCTCTATACCGAGCAGGGTCTGACTGCCTTCGAAACCGTTATGGGCACCGAAGGCAATAGCTGCGCCACTTGCCATGAAAATGCCGAAAGCCTTGCAGGTGTTCGGGCCACCTATCCCAAGTGGGATGCGGAACATGGTGCGGTGCAGACTGTCGAGATGCAGATCATCGAATGCCAGACCGAGCGTATGGGCATGGCTGAGCCCTACAAGTACGATAGCCAAGCCATGCGTAACATGGCGTCGCTGATCGCATCTGTCAGCCGTGGTCAGACCGTCAATGTCGCCATCGACGGCCCCGCTGCCGAGACATGGGCGCTGGGTGAAGAAATCTACTACACCAAGTATGGGCAGCTGGAACTCAGCTGTGCGGATTGCCATGAAAACAACTATGGCAATCTGATCCGCGCCGACCACCTGAGCCAAGGCCAGATCAACGGTTTTCCGACCTATCGTCTAAAGAACGCCAATGTGAACTCGGTTCATGGCCGCTTCCGCGGTTGTATTCGTGACACCCGCGCCGAGACCTTCTCGGTGGGTAGCCCCGAATTCGTGGCGCTCGAGCTTTACGTCGCCTCGCGCGGCAATGGCCTGACGGTCGAGGGACCGTCCGTGCGCAACTAAACCATCGTCAACACCGCCCCAGACAAGTTCTGGGGCGGTGTCTGCGCTAACACATTCAGTTTTTGGAATAACATCAGAGGTTGCACCCATGATTTCGCGTCGTCACTTCGTGCAGGCCGCCCTGGCTACATCGGCACTTTATGGTGCATCGGGCTTTGGCAACTGGGCCCGTCTGGCGGCGCAGCAAACGCTGAGCCAAGATGATCTGATCGGCACGGGTGGCCCCGGCAATGTGACCTTGATCCATATCACCGATATGCATGCGCAAACCCAGCCGATCTTTTTCCGCGAACCGGAATTCAACATCGGCGTCGGCATCCATGCAGGCCAGCCGCCGCATCTGGTGGGCGACGAGTTCCGCGCGCGTTTCGGCATCACGCAGGGCTCGGCGATGGATTACGCGCTGACCTATACCGACTTCGAAGCGATGGCGCGCGGCTATGGCCGGATGGGCGGGCTTGACCGCATCTCGACCGTGGTCAAGGCGATCCGCGCGCAGGCGCCGCACGCGCTGTTGCTCGATGGTGGCGACACATGGCAGGGCTCGCTGCCCAGCTTGCGCACACGCGGCATGGACATGGTCCAGCTGATGAACGCGCTTGGCGTCGAGGCGATGACCTCGCATTGGGAATTCACGCTTGGTTCGGAACGCGTCAATGAATTGATCGAGAACCATGTCGATCCGGCCTTCCT
>JAQCLA010000308.1 GCA_027592105.1 Pseudomonadota bacterium
GTCCGCCGCAGGGGTCAGATTGCCCTCTTGCGCCAGACCGCGCAGGCCGGCCACGCGTACGGTGTAGAATTCATCGAGATTGCCCGCCGAGATCGATGCAAACCGCACCCGTTCAAGCAGCGGCACACGGGGGTTCATCGCCTCTTCCAGCACGCGCCAATTGAACGCGAGCCATGACAGCTCGCGGTTAAAAAACCTTTGTGGCCCGGTGATCTGCGCCTCGGGGAGCGCGACCGGCTCTGGCAGGGGGGCGGAGAGGAAATCGGCAAAGCTCATGGCTGTGGCCTAATTTGGGTTCATGACAATTGCGTGACGCTTTGCGCTATCTTGCGTTGCGCTTTGTGCCGCGTCGAGGGGGGTGTTTCACCCCAAATCACGCGCCATGATCGCGCGCACATGTTTGAGCCCCGGCTTTTGCTTGTCGGCCAGCGCCTCGGCGTCGAGGCGGGTGATGAAATCGCGCACATGGGCCAAAGAGCGGTCGATGCGTGGCAGGATGTAGCGCAGCAATGTGGGTGTCAGCGCCATCTGCCGATCAGCGGCAAGCTTGACCAGCACCGCCGCGATAAGCCGGTCGTCGGGGGCAGCAAGGGTCAGCTGGCCTGCCTGCTGCATCCGGCTGGCGAGATCGGGCAGTTTGAGGCCCCAGCGTGCAGGCGCGCTGCGGGCCGTCACCAGCAAGGCGACATTGCGCTGTGCGCAAGCATTGTGGAGGTGAAACAGCGCCTCTTGCGCGGCATGATCGCCCGCGATCTGATCGGCATCCTCGATCGCGATCGCCGGCCGCTCGGCCAGATCGGTGGGGTTGAATGCCGCGATATCGCGCGCCGCGATCAGCTGCGCATCCGATTGCGCGCAAAACACATGCGCGAGATGCGTTTTCCCAGAACCCGCCGGGCCGACCAAGACCATCTTTGACATGGGCCAGTCGCGCCATGCCTCGACCCCTGCGACGGCGGCGGCATTGGCATCGGAGACGAAGAAATCGCTGCGCCCCATCGCCGCGCGAAAGGGCAGGTCCAAAACTAGCTGGCGTGCCATCACGGCGCCCCGTGGTCGTCGTCTGCACCCGTGGAATAGCCGCGATAGAGCAAACCGGCGCGATATTGGTTGATGGCAAAACGGACCAAAACCCCGATCGCAGCCGCGATGGGGACCGCAACCAGCAGCCCCACGAAGCCGAACAGCGTGCCAAAGGCAGATAGCGCAAAGATCAGCCACACAGGATGCAGCCCCACGGAACTTCCGACCAGCTTGGGCGTCAAGACATTCCCCTCGGCCATCTGGCCGATCTGAAAGATCGCGGCGACGGCCAAGATCGACCACCACTCGCCCCAGAACTGGAACAGCGCTAGGCCTACCGAGAGCGCGCCGCCCACCAGCGCGCCGACATAGGGGATAAAGGTCAAAAGCCCCGCGATCAGCCCCACCACCAAGCCGAATTGCAGCCCGACGAGCATCAGCGCCACCGCGTAGAACGTGCCAAGGATCAGGCAAACCGTGCCTTGGCCGCGAATGAAACTCGCCAAGGTGCGGTCGATCTGCCCGGCCAAATCGCGGACCGTGTCCGCATGATCGCGCGGCAGCAGCGCGTCGATGCTTGCGACCAACCTGTCCCAATCAAGCAGCATGTAGAAGGCGACCACAGGCACAACGACCAAGAACACCAGCACATTTACCACACCCGCAGCCGAGCTGAGCAGTTGCTGCAACAACTCACCGCCGCGCGATTGGATCGTCTCGCCCACGGCGATCAGCGATTGGCGCAGGGGCGAGCCCTCGTCCATGACATGCGGAAACCGTTCGGTCAGCCATGCGCGCAGCTGGTTGAATAGCTCAGGCGCCGATTGGATCAGGTCGTTGGTCTGTTGGATCAAAAGCGGGATGATCACCAGAAGCGACAAGATCACCACGCCCAGCAAGAACACGAAGATGACGACAGTCGCCAACACCCGGCTCAGCCCCATCTTTTCCAGCCGGTCAGCGACCGGGTCGAGGAAATAGGCAATCGCACCGCCCATGATGAAAGGCAAGATCACGTCGCCCAAGGCCCAAAGCAGCACCAAGAACACCGCCGATGCGATGCCCCAATAGGTCAGTTGCTGGCGGACGGGCAGGGCCATGACGCCTCCTTTGTTGCGGCATTAGATGCGATGGCGGCGGTCGCAGGGCAAGGGGGCGCAGGCGATCCGCACGCAGGCGTGGCGAAAACCGCGCGTATTCCTGTGGGAAAACGGGCGTTTTACCACAGGAAAAATACTTTCACGCCCGCCTAGGGGCGCGCCGCGCGGATCAGCGCCAAGATATCGCGTGCGGCATCGGGAATATTCGTGCCCGGCCCGAAAATCGCCTTCACGCCTGCTGCCTTGAGGAAGGCGTAATCTTGCTGCGGGATTACACCCCCACAGATCACGATCACCTCGCCCGCGCCTGCTGCCTCAAGTGCTGCGATCAGCTTGGGGGCCAGTGTCTTGTGCCCTGCCGCTTGGCTGGAGATGCCCACCACATGCACATCATTGTCGATGGCGTCTTGCGCGGCTTCCTCGGGCGTCTGGAACAAGGGGCCGACATCGACGTCGAAACCGATATCAGCGAAGGCCGTGGCGATCACCTTGGCGCCCCGATCATGCCCGTCTTGGCCCATTTTGACCACCAGCATCCTTGGGCGGCGGCCTTCCTCCTCGGCGAAGGCTTCGACATCGGCTTGGATCGCAGCAAAGCCCGCATCCCCGTCATAGGCCGCGCCGTAGACACCGGCGAGCGTCTTGACCTCGGCCCTGTGGCGGCCGAACACTTTTTCCATCGCCATGCTGATTTCCCCCACGCTTGCCCGCGCCCGTGCGGCATCGACCGCCGCCTCGAGCAGATTGCCACCCTGCGCCGCGCGCCGTTCCACCTCGGCCAAGGCCGCGTCACAGGCGGCTTGATCGCGGGTTGCGCGGATGCGGGCCAGCCGCGCGACCTGACCCTCGCGCACGGCGTCATTGTCGATTTCCAGAATGTCGATCGGGTCCTCAGATTCCTTGCGGTACTTGTTAACGCCGACGATCACATCCTCGCCGCGGTCGATCATCGCCTGCCGCTTGGCGGCCGATTCCTCGATGCGCAGCTTTGGCATGCCGGTGGCGACCGCCTTGGTCATGCCGCCCATCTCCTCGACCTCTTGC
>JAQCLA010000309.1 GCA_027592105.1 Pseudomonadota bacterium
GTCGCTGCATTGATCGACATACCACCGCCCAAGTTATAGGAAGCGGTCAGGCGGGACTTGGTGTCGCCAGCGCCATCATTCTCAGCGAGAACTGCGCCCAACGTCAGGTTGTTCGCGCTGTAGCCCAGACCGAACTCCCACTGGTCATCATCGTCGTCTGCAAAGGCGACATGGCCGGAGACGTCACCTTGCTTGAAGGACACCTTAAGAATGGTCTCAGATTCAGTAGCCGACTGACCATCAGTGTCAAAGTTCAGGCTAACGCCGAGCATGTCGTTCACTGCAATGGCAATAGTGGCGTCGTAATCACTGCTGTCATCGGTCTTAACAGTCACCGTAACAGGATCAGCTTTATAGACAATGCTCATCGAGTAGTCTTCGCCACCAGCTGACCCTGTGGTGCTGTCGATGTCGGCGGTTACGCCAATCGAAAGACCACCCACAGAGTAGGCGTAGGAGACGTCGTGCGTGAAGCCATCGTCCATCAAGTTGTCGATGCCGCCGCGATCGAAGGTCAGCGTGCCGAAGCCACCGGTCACGAAGATGTTGCCGAAGGTGGTAGCAGAGGTCCAGCCAGTGGGGTTGAGGTTTTTGCCTGCGCCAAGGTCACCCACATCGGTGTCGACGTCATCACCGTTACGGACGGTCATAGACGCACCGAAGGACAAGCCATTGTCGGTTTCACCCGACATTGTAGCTGTGATCGATGCGTTGTTATACATCTCAGTTTCAGCACCAGCGGTGCCATTGTTGATCATGCCGACGTTTGCAGCGCCCGAAAGCGAAACGTCCGCAGCAGCAACACCAGCGGTTGCGATCAGGGCAGTCGTAGCGAAGAGAACCTTTTTCATGGTTTTTCCCTCGTGTTGGTATTCAAAGGTGCACCTCAAGACGGGGAATCCGAATTGAGTATGCTGTTGTGTCGCGCCGCGCGCCCGCGATTGCAAGAAAGGCGAACATGCCCACCGCGTCTTGCCGCGCGGCTGGTGCAGACATGCCACAGTCACCTTCGCCGGACCCATAAGGGAAAGACACTTGCCGCGAACGGGTCGCTCCTATACCAACAAGCACATCATATTTAAGGCCATTCAGGGACCGGCGAATGCTTGGTAAACTGGCAAAACTAGCGGGAATTTGCACAATCGCGGTGCTTTTGACGGGCTGCGGCGGTGGCGCCGGCCTGTTTGGCGGCGGTACGGGTGGTGGGCTATTCTCGCGCGATGGTGCCGATGAACGGCGCGAGGCGCGGCGTGAGGCCAACCGCCAAGCCGCCATCGAAGAGGGGCTGTTGCCCGATCCAAATCGCGAGTCGATCTTCGACCTTTTCACCAATTCCGACGACCCCAACAGCACGGTCGAAGTGAATCGCTACCTCTGGAACGCCGCGATCGAGATTTTGAATTTCATGCCGGTCGAGGCGGCCGATCCGTTTTCAGGCGTCATTCAGTTCGGCTTCGGCACACCGCCGGGCGGACGCACCGCCTATCGCGCTACTGTCTTTGTACAAGACCCGGCACTGGAAGCGCGTAGCTTGCGTG
The DNA here is from genome assembly GCA_027592105.1 of Pseudomonadota bacterium. Lineage (GTDB taxonomy): Bacteria > Pseudomonadota > Alphaproteobacteria > Rhodobacterales > Rhodobacteraceae > Roseicyclus. The sequence goes on from JAQCLA010000309.1 coordinate 1,539, forward strand.
TCTCGGTGCAATCGCGGGGTGGCGCGGTCAGCCGCGATGTCGCGCGCCAGATCGAAGATGCGATCTTGACCCGCGCGCGCCAGCTGCGCATTCGCGACGCGAGCCTGTAAGTCCGCTTTACGCGGCGGCGCGCCTTATCTATCAGCACGCCGGGCATGATGCCCGGCGTTTTCGTCTCAGACCCAAGGATGCCTGCCCCATGTCGCGCTACGACCCCGCCACCCTGGAACCCAAATGGCAACAAGAATGGGAAAAGGCCGGAACCTTCGTCGCGCGCCGCAGTGACGACAAGCCGAAATACTATGTGCTTGAGATGTTCCCCTATCCCTCGGGGCGCATCCATATCGGCCATGTGCGCAACTACACGATGGGCGACGTCATCGCGCGCTACAAGCTGGCGCGCGGCTTTAACGTGTTGCACCCGATGGGCTTTGACGCCTTCGGCATGCCCGCCGAAAATGCGGCAATGGCCAGCGGTGGCCACCCCGCCGATTGGACCTATCAAAATATCGACACGATGGTCGCCCAGATGAAGCCGCTGGGCTTCGGCCTTGACTGGTCGCGCATGTTCGCGACCTGCGACGTGGAATACTACGGCCAGCAACAGGCGCTCTTTCTCGATTTCCTGGAAAAGGGCCTCGTCTATCGCAAGAACGCCGTGGTGAACTGGGACCCGGTCGATATGACCGTGCTTGCCAATGAACAGGTGATCGACGGCAAGGGCTGGCGCTCGGGCGCCGATGTGGAACGGCGCGAGCTGACGCAATGGTTCTTCAAGATCTCCGATTTCTCGGGCGAATTGCTCGATGCGCTGGACGGGCTTGATGATTGGCCCGCCAAGGTCAAAACGATGCAGGCCAATTGGATCGGCCGTTCGCGCGGCCTTCAATTCGCCTTCGACATGGTCGTCCCGGCGCATGGCCATACACAAGTCGAGGTCTATACCACCCGCCCCGACACGCTGATGGGCGCAAGTTTCGTCGGCATCTCGCCCGATCACCCCATCGCCCGCGCTCTCGAAGCGCAAAACCCCGCTGTCGCCGATTTCTGCGCGCTGGCCCGCAGGGGCGGCACCACCGAGGAAGCCATCGAAAAGGCCGAAAAGCTGGGCCATGACACTGGCCTGCGCGTGCGCCACCCCTTTGATCCCGCGTGGGAATTGCCCGTCTATATCGCCAATTTCATCTTGATGGATTACGGCACCGGCGCGATCTTCGGCTGCCCGGCCCATGACCAGCGCGACCTCGATTTCGCGCGGAAATACGGCCTTCCGGTCATTTCGACCTTCGTGCCGCTTGCAGGCGATCATGTGCTGCCCGAAAACGGCGGCACGGCCTTCGTGCCACCCAAAACCGAAAAGATCCGCTGGACCCTGCCCTTCAACTGGCCCGCAGAGACCACCGGCGCCGAGGCGGTCGATGCCGCCATCACCCATTGCGAAGCCAAGGGCATCGGCCATGGCGTGACCAAGTTCCGCCTGCGCGATTGGGGCCTGTCGCGCCAACGCTACTGGGGCTGCCCCATCCCGGTCGTCCATTGTGACACCTGCGGCGTAGTCCCCGAGCGCAAAGAGAACCTGCCCGTTGAGCTGCCCCGCGATGTCAGCTTCGACATCCCCGGCAACCCG
>JAQCLA010000310.1 GCA_027592105.1 Pseudomonadota bacterium
TCGGCAGCATGATAGGATTGGCGCATTCCAAGGTCGAGGCGCGCCACATCGGGCAGATAACGCAAGTGAAGCGCGGGTTCAAAACGCGCCAGAAAGCCGGGAAAACGCGTGCCGTAAAGCGCAAGCCGTGGATCGCTGGGCGGGTTGGCGCGCAGATAGATACCCGCCATCGCCTTGAAGAAATCATCGCCCACCAGTTTGCGCACAGTGGGAAAGCCGGTCTCCAATGCTTCGGTCAATGAGACGGCGACATTGTTGCGATAGACGTCAAAGCGTTTGCCAGCGGGCCCACCAAAAGGGTTTGTCAGCCCGGCGGGCGCGGGTATCGCGGGGTCGAGCAGCGCGGTGGTGAATGCGGTCTGGCCGGTCATGGCGTTACATCCACCGGGGTCAGGATGGTATTGGCGCGGGCTGCCTCTTGCATCAGCTCGGCGAGGGGCGGCACGTTGTTGTCCCATTCGATGAGCGTGGGGCGCGGGCCACCGCGGGCGATGGTATGGGCGTAAAGCGCCCAGACCGGGTCCACGACCGCACGGCCATGGCTGTCGATCAAAAGCGGGCGGCCGTGGTCATCGGCATCTTCGTCATGTCCGCCCAGATGGATCTCGCCCACGGCAGAGAGCGGGAAGGCGTCGATGTAGGCGCGCGCGTCCCAGCCCTGGTTGGTGGCCGAAACAAAGACATTGTTGACGTCGAGAAGCAGCCCGCAGCCGGTGCGCCGCGCGATCTCGGACAGGAAATCGACCTCGGCCATCTCGGATTCCGCGAAAGCGAGGTAGGTCGAGGGGTTTTCAAGCAGCATCCGGCGGCCCAGCACCTCTTGCAGCTGATCGATATGGGTGCAGATGCGGGCGAGCGTGGCTTGCGTATAAGGCAGCGGCAACAGGTCGTTCAGGAACCCTGTGTCATGGGTCGACCATGCCAGATGTTCGGAAAAGCTGGCCGGGTTCAGCCAGTCGCAGAGGTGGCGAAGCCGTGCAAGGTGGTCGGTATCGAGCGGGCGCTCGCCGCCGATCGACAGGCCTACGCCATGAACCGAAATCGGAAAACGCTCGGCCAGCGCGCGCAGTTGCGCCAAGGGTCGGCCGCCCGCGCCCATGTAGTTCTCGGCATGGATCTCGAGCCAGCCCACCGGACCAGGCGCCGCCATAAGACCTGAGAAATGCTGTGATTTGTATCCGATGCCTGCGATAGCGGGCAGGGCATGTGGGGCGGTGGCATCGAGCATGATGTGACCTTGGGTCTTGGAGGGATGATCCCGCGGCGCGGGGCCGCGGGATCAAGTAAGCGCATGCCGGCGAACTGCCGAAGCAAGGGCTTATGCGGGCAGGTCGCGGTCGAGGGCTTCGAGCGAACCCATGCGGCCGCCGTCCTTTTCCATCGTCACGCAAGTGCCTGCTGCGACGAACTTCCAGGCATTGCCCTGGTAATCGACGGTCGAGGAACCTGCGCAGGTCGTGCCGGGGCCAGCGGCGCAGTCATTCTCACCGGCGAGGGCGACGCCGTAGCACTTTTCCTGGGCCTGGGCCTGGGCCTGGGCCTGCGCTTCGGTCGTGCCATGTGCGGTCAGAGCTGCAGCAACGGCGCCGAAAAGGGCCAGCGATTTGGGGTGAATAGTCATGATACGTAAAACTCCCGGTGTTGGGTTTAGCGATAATTAAGGTTTCATCCGGCCTGATTTGGCGGATGAGGTGATATTGCTGACGATCCCGATCACCGGCCAATCACGACGTTGTTAAGCACGGCGGCGTGATCGGATTATGGCAAAATCGTGACGCAGATCAGATCGCGTATCGTTTTATTTCAATGACTTATGTTGATTATTCTTGCCGCGTTGCAGCAAGGGGTTCCGGGTGTTGCCCGCATGCGCACACGAAATGTTTCAATCGTGCCGATAAAGAACCGCCCCCGGCCTAAGGCAGGGGGCGGTTCGTGAGAATTTGAAATATCGCCGCGAGACCTTAGCGCAAATCGGGCGGCACGGCCTCGGCGGTCAGTTCGGCCACCACCTCGGAAAGCGGGCGAAGTTGGGTTTGGCTTTCGCCCAAGCGGCGCAGGGTCACCGTGCCGGCCTCCACCTCGTTACGGCCGATGGCGAGGATGACAGGCACCTTGCCGACCGAATGTTCGCGGATCTTGTAGTTGATCTTTTCGTTGCGGATGTCGGCCTCGGCACGCACGCCTGCGGCGCGCAGGCTTGCTACGGCTTGATGCACGAAATCATCGGCCTCCGACACGATGGAGGCGACAACCACCTGACGCGGCGCCAGCCAGAAGGGCAGGCGGCCCGCATGTTCCTCGATCAAGATGCCGATGAAACGCTCAAACGATCCCAAACAGGCGCGGTGCAGCATCACGGGGCGGTGCTTTTCGCCATCGGGGCCGATGTAATTGGCATCCAGCCGCTCGGGTAGGACGAAATCGACCTGATGGGTGCCGCATTGCCATTTGCGCCCGATGGCGTCGGTCAGGGTGAATTCCAGCTTAGGACCGTAGAAGGCACCTTCGCCGGGGTTCAGCACCGGCTCGATCCCGGCGGCGCGGGTGGCGGCCAAAAGGGCGGCCTCGGCCTTGTCCCAAACTGCGTCACTGCCGGCGCGTTGTTCGGGGCGGGTGGAGAACAGCACTTCGAACTCGGCAAAGCCCAGATCGCGGTAGATGTTGGACAGGAAGGTGATGAAGCGCGCGGTTTCCGCCTCGATCTGATCCTCGGTGCAGAAGATATGCGCGTCATCTTGGGTAAAGCCGCGCACGCGCATGATGCCGTGCAGCGCGCCCGAGGGCTCGTAGCGGTTGCACGATCCAAACTCGGCCATCCGCAAGGGCAGATCGCGGTAGGATTTGAGGCCGACGTTGAAGATCTGCACATGGCAGGGGCAGTTCATGGGCTTGAGCGCATTCACGGCCTTTTCGCGGGCATGATCTTCGTCGACTTCGACGATGAACATGTTTTCTTGGTATTTTTCCCAATGGCCTGACGCTTCCCACAGCTTGCGGTCGACGACTTGGGGGGTGTTCACCTCGACATAGCCACCGCGCTTTTGCTGGCGGCGCATGTAGTCTTGCAGCGTGGTGTAGATGGTCCAGCCATTGGGGTGCCAAAAGATCTGGCCGCGCGCCTCTTCTTGCATGTGGAAGAGGTTCATCTCGCGGCCC
>JAQCLA010000311.1 GCA_027592105.1 Pseudomonadota bacterium
GTCTTGGCGCCGCGATGTTTCATGATCTGCGGAAAGGCATGGTCGCGGGTGACAAGGATATTGGGAAAGGATTTATCGTCACGCAGCAGAACGTTGTAACGCGGCTTGAGCTGTTTGATGAGGTTTTGTTCGAGCAAAAGCGCCTCGGTCTCGGTGCGCGTGGTCAAGAACATCATCGAAGCGGTCTCGCGGATCATCCGCGCGATGCGTGGGCTGTGGCCCGTGGGCTTGGCATAATTCGAGACGCGCTTTTTCAGCGCACGCGCCTTGCCGACGTAAAGCACCCGGCTTTGCGTATCGAGCATGCGGTAGACACCCGGCGAATTGTCGAGTGTGCGCAGATAGGCGTGGATCACCTCATGGCCGGTGGCGGGGGTGATGTCAGGTGTCTGAGGCATCGTGACGAGTGCTTTCGCGATTCCCTTGATGGCTGCAACGGAACCGAGGGGGGATCAAGGGCTTAGCTTTCCACCAAAGCTGTGGATAAGACTGCGGAGAAAACTGGGAGCAACGGAATTTTTCTTTGTTTTTGCATAGCTTCTGCGATTTGCCTAAAAATTAGGCGTATATTCAACATGCTGTTTCAAAACGATTTATTTTTTCAAACAGCGTGGGATTAAGTATTTGTCACCCGAGTTTTACAAAAGCTTCACATTGCTTGGCGCGGTGGAAAAGTACCGATCCGGATCGAAAGGTCGCGCTATTCGACACCCAAGACATCGGGGGTTTCCCAGCCAAGATGCTGCCCGCCATCGACACAAATCAATTGGCCCGTGACAGCGCGCGCATCGAGAAAATATCGCAGCGCGTCGCAGATGCCTTTTGCATCGGCACCGCGGTTGAGAATGGTGGCGGCGCGCTGGCGGGCGAAATGTACTTCACTTTGTCTTGCGCCCTGAAGGGTTGGGCCGGGGCCGATGGCATTCACGCGGACACGCGGGGCCAAGGCCTGCGCCGCCGTGCGCGTCAGCGCCCAAAGTCCCATCTTGGCGATGGTGTAGGACATGAATTCAGGCGTCAACTTCTGCACGCGCTGGTCGATCATATTGATGACAAGCCCCTGCGCTAGCGGCTCGCCATTCTCATCGGCGATAGGATCGGGGATTTGCGCGCCCAAGGCCTGCGTCAGCACGAAGGGCGCGCGCAGATTGGATTCAAGATGCCGGTCCCAGCTGGACCGCGTGGCGCTTGCCAGATTGTCGTATTCAAAGATCGAGGCATTGTTGATCAGCACGGTAAGCGGCCCGCCCAAGGCGGCTGCGGCGCGCGGGACGAGCGCCTGCATGTCATCTTCGACGGTCAGATCGGCCTGAAGCGTGACCGCGCGCACGCCCAGCGCACGCACCTCTTTGGCCGTTTGTTCGGCGGCGTCGGCACTGCCGGCGTAATGGATCGCGACATCATGCCCGGCCTGCGCCAATTCCAACGCCATTGCCCGACCAAGCCGCAGCGCCGCACCTGTCACCAATGCCGTCATCTGATCTGCCTCATGCGAAAATGCTTACCAGATAGGCAAGATAGAGCCCGGTGAAGGCCGCGCCAATCGCACGACCCATCGGCCAGCGCAAAAAGACGAAAGGGGCCAGCACAAGCGTGGCAGCCAGCATCACCCAAAGGTCGAGCCGCAAGATCGCCGGGTCGACCGGGATCGGCCCCACCAAGGCGGCCACGCCGATGATCCCCATCAGGTTGAACATGTTCGAGCCGATGACATTGCCGATGGCAACATCGGCATGGCGGCGCAGCGCGGCCATCACGGTCGTGGCCAATTCCGGCAGTGATGTACCGATCGCGACCAAGGTCAGGCCGATGACGGTTTCGCTGATCCCGATATCCCGTGCGATGGCCACCGCGCCGTCAACGAAGAGATCCGCCCCCAAAGGCAAACCGATCAGACCCAAGATCAGGTAAATAACAACCTGCCAGATCGGCATATCGGGGTCGGCCTCTTCCAAGACCTCTTGATCGTCTTGCGCGGCCAGCGCATCGGCCGTGGCGCGGCGATGGGATTGTGCGCTGCGCGCGGCATCCAGCAAGATCAGCCCCAACCCAGCCAAAAGGATCAGCCCGTGCCACCAGACATAGGGGCCGGCAAAGCCCAGCGCGATGAACATGAGCGTGCCGATCAGCATGAATACATAGCTGCGGCGCGTATCGCTGCCGACACCCAATCCGAAGATGAGCGCAGGCACGCCGAGGATCAGCAAGACATTGGCCGTGTTCGAGCCCACGACATTGCCCAAGGCCAGCCCCGGCACCCCATCGAGCACCGCCTTGATCGAAATCAGCAATTCGGGCGCCGATGTCCCGAAGGCCACCACCGTCAAGCCGACGATGAGCGCGGGAATACCGAGGCGCAGGCTGAGATTGACCGCCCCCTTGACTAACGCATCGCCCGCGAGCAGCAGGATGATCAGCCCGAGGCCGGCATAGAGGAAATCGAAGATCACCCGTTCAACCCTTGTCGTTTCGGCATTGGCGGCAGGGGCCACCGTGCAGATTGTAGCGCCCGCACTCCGGGCAGAGGCGCGGCTTTGGGAGGTGTGTCTTGCCCCCGCCCTTGCGCCCGATCCCGGGCAGACGGAGGCGGCCGAACATGGCCAGCACCACCATGAAGATCAAAAACAGGCTGACGATCTTGAGCATCACGTCAGACCGAACCGCGCCCAATGGCTGCGGTCTTCGACACCGGCCAAGACTTCTGCGCCAAGGCTTGCGCCGAAGCGCTGGAAAAGCCCGCGTTTCGGCCCGTAGTGGCGCAAGCGCAGCTTGTCGCCGTAAAGCGCGGTGAGTTTGGGCATCATATGGGCGACACCATCGGCAAGCCCCAGTTCGACCGCACGCGCACCTGCCCAAAAGCGGCCTGTGAATAGCTCTTCCTCGGTCGTCAGGCGGTCGCCACGGCGCGCCGTCACATGGGCGATGAAACTGTCGTGGATCTGGTCTTGGATCGCGCGCAGGCGGGCCACATCCTCAGGGTTTTCGGGTTTGAAGGGATCAAGCAGGGATTTGTCGCGCCCGGCGGTGTGCAAGCGGCGTTCGACCCCGATGCGCGCGATGGCATCGCTGAAGCCGAAACCGGCCGAGATCACGCCGATCGAGCCGAGGATCGAGCTTGCATCGACCCAGATATCATCGGCCGCA
>JAQCLA010000019.1 GCA_027592105.1 Pseudomonadota bacterium
CAGCCTGTACGATCTGTGTTTTCTGGCGGGGGCGCCGTGGGGGGAGCAGATGGGGCGATCCGTCGGCGACGGCGCAGCGAAATCGACTTAATCTGACCAAAGCCGAATTTGAGGCTTCAACGCTGCGCTGGATCAGCGCCGAGTCTCTTCCGGCCGATGTTGATGTCTCCGCGAGGTCACCGCATCAGAACGACCGGCACCTTGCAGGCGCGGATCATGGCCGTCGTGGTCGAGCCGATGATCAGGCTGCGGATGCGGCTGTGGCCGTAGGCGCCCATGACCAGCATGTCGAACTGCGCTTCCTCTACCAGCTTGGCTAATGCGGCTTCAGGCTGGCCGGGCAGGACTGAAGTTTCCGCTTCGATCCCTGCCGCCTGCAGCATCGCGCGTGCATCATTCAAACCTTTGGTGACTTCGGGTGTGGCAGTTCCCACAGCCACGATACGCACTGCCAGTCCCTGAAACAGCGGGCTACGGGCGATGTGATCGACCGCCTTCATCGCGGATGCGCCGCCGTCATAGGCGACCAGCACCTTCGAAATCGGTTTGAAGGCGCGCGAGGCGACGAAGACCGGTTTGTGGCTGGCGCGGATGATGCGTTCGAGATTCGACCCAAGGTGCCCCTTGGCAAAATCCGCCGCTTCGCCGCGCTTGCCGATCAGGATCACCCGGGCGTCGGCTTCGACATCGGCCACCGCTTCGACGATGTCGCCGTTGCGCAACCGGGTGTTGACTTCGGTCACGCCTACCTTTTCCAGCAAAGCCTGCGCGTCGTCGAGGATCGCCCGACCGCGGTGGCTGATCAGCTTGGCGCGCTGCGCGTCTAGCGCCGCCAGTTCCTCCATAAGGGCTGTTCGCGCCCCAAGCGCAATGGCACCGGAATGGTCGTGGGTGTCCGACGCCTCGCGACGGCCAAGGACGTGGATCAGTTCCACCGATGCCCCGGTGCGACTGGCAATCCAGGCTGCATGGTCGCAGACGCTGGCGGAGTAGATCGAGCCGTCAACGAGGGCGACGATCTTCTGTGGTTGGTTGGTCATGTCCTGTCCCCCTCAATGCGCCATCAGCTTGTCCATCGCACCAGGCTTGTCATGAATGGCAAGCTTGTCGACGATGGTCTCGGTCGCTGCGTTCATGCCGACGATTTCCACTTCGGCGCCATCGCGGCGGAACTTCAGCACCGCCATGTCCAGCGCCTGCACTGACGAAATGTCCCAGATATGCGCCGCGCTGACGTCGATGATGACGCGGTCGAGCGCCTCGCGGAAGTCGAAGGCATTCATGAAGTCCTCGACCGAACCGTAGAAGAGTTGGCCTTCGACAGTAAAGATCCGGACGCGGCCATCCTTCGAGATGGTCGAGGTCACCTTGAAGAGCTGCGCGATCTTGCCAGCGAAGAAGATGCCCGACAGCAGCATACCTACCAGCACCCCGATGGCCAGATTGTGGGTGTAAACCACCGTCACAACGGTCGCGATCATCACGATGGAGGAGGAGCGTGGGTGCAGCGTCAGGTTCTTGATCGACGACCAAGAGAAGGTGCCGACGCTGACCATGATCATGATGGCCACCAGCGCGGGCATCGGGATCTGCGCCACCCAGTCGCCGAGGAAGACCACGAGGATCAACAGCACCACCCCGGCGGTGAAGGCCGACAGCCGTCCGCGCCCGCCTGACTTCACGTTAATGATCGATTGCCCGATCATCGCGCAACCCGCCATGCCGCCGATGAAGCCCGTGGCAGTGTTGGCGATGCCCTGGCCGATGCACTCCTGATTGCGGTTAGACTTGGTGTCGGTCAGGTCATCGACGATGTTCTGGGTCATCAGGCTTTCCAGCAGGCCCACCACCGCGACGGCGATGGAGTAAGGCAGGATGATCAGCAGCGTCTCCAGCGTCGGTGGAATGTCGGGGATCAGGAAGACCGGCAGCGTGTCGGGCAGCGCGCCCATGTCACCCACCGTGCGGACATCCCAGCCGAAGGCGAGCGTCAGCGCGGTCAGCACGACGATTGTCACCAATGGCGACGGGATCGCCTTGGTCACAAGCGGGAAGAGGTAGATGATGGCAAGCCCGGCCGCGACCAGAACAAAGGTCAGCCAAGTGACCTTTGTCGGGTCCAGTTCCGGCAGCTGCGCCATGAAGATCAGGATGGCCAGCGCATTGACGAAGCCGGTCATCACTGACTTCGAGACATAGCGCATGACGAAGCCAAGGCGCAGCAATCCCGCGCCGATCTGGATCAGCCCGGCCAGTACCGTGGCAGCAAGCAGATATTGTAGCCCGTGGTCGCGGACCAGCGTGACCATCAGCACCGCAGTAGCGGCCGTTGCAGCCGAGATCATCCCGGGCCGCCCGCCCACGAAGGCGATCAGCACAGCGATGGAGAAGCTGGCGTAGAGCCCGACCTTCGGGTCCACGCCCGCGATGATGGAAAAGGCAATCGCCTCGGGAATGAGGGCAAGGGCTACGACAAGTCCGGCTAACACGTCGGCACGGATGTTGCCGAACCACTGCGCGTGGTAGGCATCGATTGAAATCATGCAAAGTTTTCCTGATCGACACGGGCCAAATGTCCGCGCGTCGAGATGTGATATGTTGGTCAGTTCAGGTTGTCCGGCGGATCGGCGGCCGGAAGAGCCACCCGGGGATTGCACTCAGGTCTATGTTTGTTGATAAGCCGAATACATGTTTTGTCGCGCCAAGCCAACCCTTGCATCTGATTAGGTTGGGGATGTGTGTCCGCATTCGTAAACAGGCGGAGCGAACTACAATCTGCGGCACTCTGTTTGTCGCGCCGTAAAGCTCTTCGACAGTGCCCGTGCCAACATGCGCTTTGCCACCCACAACCACGCCGCCTTCGGGTGTCTCTGTTCGCATCGAGAGCAGACGAACCCGCATCAACTGCGCGCCTCTCCCTCTCTGCCCGCGCTTCCTTCGCCTGAGGTCCCCAGACGAAGAACCATAGCAGCGCAAGCGCCGCCCGGTTGGCCGGCTCGCTCAACCCCGCGCCGAAACTGACCAGAAGCCCGTCAAGGCCCAGCCTTGCAATGCGGGGAAAATCCCGGTCGGGGTTCGGTATGGGGTCGGTCATGGCCGCCCAAGGCTATCGCAGCACAGGCCGGGGGAACAGACCCCGCGATCACCCCGCCAGAAAGGCGAAATCGGGATGCAGCGCAAAGCGCCAGTTGCGGCGCGGGCCGGCCATGACGTTGAGGTAATACATCTCGATCCCGTGCGGGGCGGCGCAGGGATGATGGCCGCGCGGCACCAGAACGACATCGTGATCGCCCACCGCCATGGTTTCATCCAGCCCAAGATCATCGGTGAATACCCGCTGGATGCCAAAGCCACGGGCGGGGTTCAGCCGGTGGTAATAGGTTTCTTCCAGCTGGGTGATGCGCGGGAAATCGTCTTCGTCATGGCGGTGCGGCGGGTAGGATGACCAATGGCCGCCGGGGGTATAGACCTCGGTCACCAAAAGGCTGTCGGCCACGTCACGGCTTTCCATGGCGATATTGTGGATATGGCGCAGGTTCGTGCCCGCCCCGCGATCTTCCAGCGCGATCCCCTCGGGGCCAAGCCGCTGGGGCGGGCGCCCCCCGGGGCTGGGCGCGGTGCAGACCGCCAAGGTGCAACCGGTCGCGGCGCACGCCGCCCAATCCGCACCCGGCGGCACGTAGAGGCAATGGGGCGGGCGCCGGTCGAACACCGACAAGCGGTCGCCCATCAGGCCGAAATCCTGCCCCGCGGCGGTGATGCTTGCATGGCCTTCCACCAGCACCAAAATCGCCTCGCGCCCCGCCAGATGGCCTTGCGCCAGGTCGCTGGGCGCCAGCCGCCACAGATCGAACCCGACATGGGCCCAGCCCGCCGCCTCGGGCGTGATGGCGTGAACCTGCCCCGATTGCGCCCGGGGCTTGCGCAACAGATCCGCCATCAGGGCGCCCGTTTGGCCGCATGGGCCCGCAATGCGGCCTCGAACGCCTGCGCCGTCCACCCCTCGTCAAGCGCGTGCACCATCAGCGCGGCCTGGGTTTCCGGCGCAAGCCCCCCGATGGGCGGGTCGGTGTCGAGGTTGGTGGGAAAGGCATAGCCTTCGGCGGCGGCCCCGATGGCGGCAGAGATCGCGGCGGCATCGATCTGCCCCCCGGCCTTCAGCCGCAACAGCGCGGGGTAAAGCGCGCGGCACATCGCGGACCGATCCACCGCCTCCATCGCGCGTCCAAAGGCCGATGACACTTGAACAAGATTCGCCATCCTGTTGATATCGCTTGAAACATTATCTCCCGCCGCGTGATAGAGCGCGGGGTTGAAAAACAATGCATCGCCTTTTTGCAGCGGCAATTGCACCGCATGGTCGCGAAAATAGGCCGCAACCTCTGGCCTGCGATAGGCCATGTAGCCCGCTGGGACCTGCTGCGAAAACGGCAACAACTGGGTTGGCCCACTGTCCAGCGGCATGTCGCAATGCGCAATCGCGCCCTGCAGGGTCATGATCGCAGACAGCGCGTGAACATGCGCCGGGAACCGCGCCGCCACATCCGCCGGCTGGAACCCAAGGTGGAAATCGCGATGCGCGCTTTGCGCCTTGCCACCGGGCCGCACCAGGTTGACCTGCGCGGTCATCTGGTGAAACGGGCCAAGCCAGGCCTCGCAGACCGCATCGATCACCGGATTGCCGAAATAGAGCGCAAAGGTTTCGGGGTCTTCCAGGCACAGCTTTTGCAGGCTGTTCCAGATCCGGTCATTGGCGCCCGCCGTGGCGAAGTGATCGGCGCCCGTGGCGCCGCTGGCCTTTTCGCGGGCGATGATCGTCTCGTAGGCGGCGGTCGCCCGGTCGATGGGCGCGGTATCGGCATAGGCGGCCTGCAAGACCAGAACCCCCGGCCCCTGCCCCAAAACCCAGGCCCATTCCGCCATCAAGGCCCGGCGCCGATCCGCATCCGCCAGAATCGGGCGCAGCACACCTATGTCGTAGATCGGCACGTTCTTCTGCACATCGCTGGCATGATCCAGCGCCGCGCGGTCAAGCTTGCGGTCAGTCAGCCGAATCAATTCGTCAAGCGGGCCGCTGTCGGCATCGAAATATCCCAAGTCGCGCATCGCAACCCCCCCTAGACCGTTCCACAAAGCGAGCCTTCCAGCTCGACCATTTCCTGCCCACCGGCCATCAGATCCTGCAATTCCTCGGGCGTGATCTGGCCGCTCTGCGCGGTGCCCAGCGTTTTGCCCCGGTTCAGCACCGTGAACCGATCGCCCACCGCCATCGCGTGGCGCACGTTATGGGTGATGAAGACGATGCCGATGCCGGTCTTGCGCACCTTGTCGATGGTCGACAGCACATTGGCCGTCTGCCGCACCCCAAGCGCGCTGGTCGGTTCATCGAGGATCAGCACCTTGGCCCCGAAATGCACCGCGCGCGCAATCGCCACCGTCTGCCGCTCGCCGCCCGACAGGGTGCCAACCGCCTGGTCGGGGGATCGCAGGTTGATGCCCATCTTGCGCATCTCTTCCATCGTCACGTCATTGGCGTGGTTGAAATCGATGAAATTGAACGGCCCGACGCGGCGCACCGGTTCGCGCCCCATCCAGAAATTGCGCGTCACGCTCATCAGCGGGATCATCGCAAGATCTTGATAGACCGTGGCAATCCCCGCCTCCATCGCGTCGCGGGGGCTGGCGAAATCCATGCGCTTGCCCTCGAACAGGATCTCGCCGCGGGTGGGTTTGTGCACGCCCGACATCGTCTTGATGAAGGTCGATTTGCCCGCGCCATTGTCACCCAGCAGGCAATGGCATTCGCCCGGCCGCACATCGAAGCTGACACCGTTCAAGGCAATCACCGGGCCGAAATGCTTTTCGATGCCCTGCATCGCCACGATGGGGTTGTGATCAAAGGATGACATCAGCGTTCCCCCGTGATGATGCGGCGAATATAGGTGTTCAGGATCACCGCAAACAGCAGGATAACCCCCAGAAACACCCGGAACAGGCTGCTTTCGACACCGGCGAAAAACAGCCCCTGCTGCACCACGCCAAAGATCAGCGCGCCAAGCGCCGCCCCGATCACCGACCCGTAGCCCCCCGTCAGCAACGCGCCGCCGATGACCACGGCGATGATCGCCTCGAATTCCTTGAGAAGCCCCCGGTCGGCCCCGGCCGATCCGAATTCCATCACCTGGCAGGTGGCAAAGACACAGGCGCAAAAGGCGGTGAACATGAACATCAGGATTTTCACCCGGTTCACCGGAACCCCCACGTAAAGCGCCGCCTGCGCATCGCCGCCGGCGGCAAAGACCCAGTTGCCAAAACGGGTGCGCGTCAACAGCACATGCGCCACCGCGACCAGCGCCAAGGCCCAGATGATCAGCATCGGAATGCCGTCCACCACCGGTCCGCCCGCCCGCGTGCCCCGCTCGAACACATCGACGAGCCCAAGATCTGCCAGCCAGACGAACAGGCCGCCAAGGATCTTGCCACCGAACACCGGCGCCAACCAATCGCCCACCGCGACATCGGAAATGCCGCCGATGATGGTGCGGCGTTCGATCAGCTGCGGGAAAAAGATCGTGAAGCCGCGCAGGATGAACAAAAACGCCAGCGTCACGATGAAACTGGGCAGGCCGGTACGCACCACGATGATGCCGTTCAGCGCGCCAATGGCGATGCAGATCGCAAAGGTCAGCAAGATCGCGACCCAGACCGGCCATTGCAGCGTGACCGAGATCAGCGCGATGGACATGCCCGCAAAGCCGATCATCGACCCCACGCTGAGGTCAAACTCGCCCGCGATCATCAACATGCAGGCGCCCACCGCGATGATCATGAACTGTGCCGACACGGTCGACCAGTTCAGGATGCCCTGGGCGTTGAACATGCCACTGTCACCGGCAAAGATGATGAAAAAGGCAAAGACCGCGATGGTGCCGACGATGGCCCCCAGTTCCGGCCGGATCAGCGCGCGGCGCAGACCCGAGGTTTCCTTGATCCGTTCGTCGATGGCCGCTTCTGCGTCCGACATCGCTCCCCCCTCCGCTCTGCTGACAAGAAGGGCGGGCACCGCATGCGGCCCCCGCCCCGTTTCACGATCTCAGCGGTATTCGCCCGCCAGTTCCGCCACCAGGTCCAGCGCGTCCGCGGTCACGAAACCGGGGCCAGAATTGATGTTGTTGCCCGGCAGCACGCCAAAGCGGTGATAGTTGGTCAGAACCACGATCGGCAGGTAAGCCTGCAGGTAGGGCTGTTGGTCGATGCCCCACTGGATCACGCCATCGCGGATCGCCTGCACAATATCGCCGCCTAGGTCGAAGGTGCCGAAATAGATGTCGCCCGACAGGCCCATCTGCTCCAGCGCCAGAATGGTCGGATCGGCCGAGGTCGGCCCCAGCGTCAGCACCGCATCGGTGTCGGGGTTGGCATTCAGATAGGCCATCACCCGGTTCTGGATTTCCGACGGGTCCTGGCCGCTGTCGATCATCTGGTTGCCGAGGTCAATGCCTAGGCCATCGGCAAAGCCCTGGCAGCGTTCGGTCGAGGACGGGCTGGAGATGTAGTGGTTCACGCACAGAAAGCTGGACACGCCATCGCCTGCCGCGCGCACGCCCGCCGCATAGCCCGCGTCATATTCCGGCTGGCCCACATACATCAGCGCGCCGACCTCGCGCGCCTGGTCCGGCGTGCCGGAATTGATGATGATGACATCGATGCCCGCATCGACCGCCGCGCGGATCGGCCCGGACAGAACATCGGGATCGGCCAACGTGGTGATGATGCCATCGGGCCCGCTTGCCGCCGCCTGTTCGATGATCCGCGCCATGTCGGCCAGATCGCCGGTGGGCGGGTTGCGATATTCGACCGTCACGTCCATCTGTTCGCCCGCAAGCGCCAGGCCGTTCTTGATCGTGTTCCACCAGCTGTCGCTGTCGGGTGCATGGCTGACCAGCACGTAACGCTCGCCCTCGGCCTGTGCGGCGCCCGTCAGCGCCACCGCCGCGACAGCGGTGGCCGCCACCCTTTTGAAGAATGTGTTCATTGTGTCCTCCCAAACGGTTTTCGGACGCTGGCGGGGTCTGCCCGCTTCGCCCTAGCGTCACCGTAGCCCCGAATCGATATTCTTGCAACCGGTTGCAAAAATAATCACCCCATCGCAGTCTTGCACCGGCGCGGGGCGTGTTTATAGACCCAAGGCGGACAGTCGGGCGATGCAGATGAAAACAACCCTCAAGGATGTGGCCGAACGCGCGGGCGTGTCGCGATCAGCCGTGTCGCGCACCTTTACCGAAGGCGCGTCAGTGTCGGCCAAGACACGCGCAAAGGTCGAAAAAGCTGCGCGTGATCTTGGCTATAGCCCGAATGCGCTTGCCTCGTCGCTGACCACGGGGCGCACGAAACTGATCGGGCTGGTGTCCAACAATTTTCACAACCCGCTGTTTCTGGAAGTCTTCGACCTGTTCACCCGCGGGTTGCAAGATCGCGGCTTGCGGCCGCTTCTGGTCAATCTCAGCCATGAAACCGATCCCGCAAATTCGGTGCGGATGTTACGGCAATATTCCGTCGACGGGGTGATCGTCGCCTCTTCCACGCTTCAGCCCAGCTTTGCCGAGGCGTTTCGCGACGCCGGTGTGCCGGTGGTGCATTCCTTTGGCCGCTACATCACAAGCCCGCACGTCCATGTCGTCGGCATCGACAACATCGCCTGCGGGCGAATGGCCGCCGAGGCGCTGATCGCACGCGGCTACCGCGATGTCGCCTTCCTGGGCGGGCCGGAAACCGCCACCTCGACCCAGGATCGCGCGCGCGGCTTTCTGGGGGCCTTGGCCGAACACCCGTCGATCCGGGTCACGACCAGCTATGCCAGCGCCTATTCCTTTGACGCGGGCCGGGTCGCGATGACGAAACTGTTGATGCAGGCCCCCGCGCAGGCCTATTTCTGCGGCGATGACGTCTTGTCGATCGGGGCCATGTCGGCGGTGCGCGAGGCCGGTCTGCGCGTGCCCGACGATATCGGCATCATCGGGCTGAACGACATGGACATGGCGCGCTGGCAAAACATCAACCTGACCACGATCCGCCAACCTGTCGCGGAAATCATCAGCGTCTCGATCGACCTGGTGGTGGCCACCATCGAAACCCCCGACCGGCACCCAGAAACGCGGCTCTTTCCCTGCCGGGTGATCGAACGGGGCACGCTGCGCCCCGTTCCCTAACAAGGGCTTAGCGCAACATCGGCGGGCGTGCGTCCACCCAAGCCCCCCCCGCCTTGGCCGAGCTGACGCAGGCATGAACCGCCGCCATGGACCGCAGCCCATCCTCTGCCAAAGGCAGGCCGCCCCGTGCCTCGCCCCGAATGGCGGCGGCCAGATCGACGTAGATATTGGCCACTGCGAGGGGGAAGCCTTCGGGATGGGCGATGGCAACCCGGCTCAGCCGGGCGGCCTCATCGCTCAGCCCCGCCTCGCCCTTTTCCATGATCTGCGTGCGCCCGCCAACTGGCGTGTAATAGACTTGGTTGGGCTGTTCCGACGCCCACCGCATCCCGCCGGTTTCGCCAAAGACCTGGATGTCGAACCCATGCTGGCGACCAATCGCGACCGAGGATGTCCAAAGCCGCCCGACCGTGCCGCCCGACATGCGGAAATTGACCATGGCGTCATCTTCCAGCACCCGGCTCGGGATCGTCGAGGCGAAATCGGCAGACACCTTATCCACATGGTCGCCCACGATGAAACTTGCCATATGCAGCGCGTGAATGCCGCAATCGGCAAATTGCCCCGACACGCCCGCAAGCGCGGGATCATAGCGCCAGCGCACGCGCGGATTGTCGGCATCGCCCGCATCGCCATGATGGCCATGGCTGAAGTTCGTGACCACCAGCCGGACCTTGCCGATCTGCCCCGTGGCCACCATGGCCCGCATTTCGCGCACCATCGGATAGGCGGAATAGCAATAGTTCACCGCGCAGATCTTGCCGCTGGCGCGTGCCACCCGCACGATCTCTTCGCCCTCTTCGACGGTCATGGTCATGGGCTTTTCGCACAGCACGTGAAACCCGGCTTCGACATACGCCTTGGTGATCTCGAAATGGGTGGAATTGGGCGTGGCCACGGTGACAAGATCCACCCGGTCGGGGCGCGCGCGTTCCCCCGCCAGCATCTCGCGCCAATCGCCATAGGCGCGGTTCGGCGCGATACCCAGGCGCTGCGCATAGGTACGCCCCTTGTCAGCATCGACGTCCAAGGCCCCGGCCACAAAGGAAAAATTTCCATCCGCCTGCGCGCCCAAGCGATGCGCCGGGCCGATCTGGCTGCCGTCACCGCCACCGATCATTCCCCAGTTCAACTTCATCTTGCAACCCCTTCAAAAGCCTATGCTTTGCAGATATTCCCGGTTGGCGCGCGCATCATCCACGGGCGATACATCCAGCGTCGGGTCACAATCCTGTTCCACCGTGCACCAGCCGCTGAACCCGTGATCCAGCAGGATCTGGCGCACGGTCGGGAAATCGACGTCACCTTGCCCGAGGTTGCAGAAAACCCCTTGCCCGCAGGCGTCGTAGAACCCTGTGCTTTTGGCGATGGCATCCGCTTTGACAACGGGGTCTATATCCTTGAAATGCATGTAAGAAATCCGTTCGATATGTCTACGCATGAAGGCCACGGGGTCAAACCCCGCATAGGAATGATGGCCGGTGTCGAAACAGATCTTCAGGATATCCTCGGGCACTTCATCCAGAAGCCTCTCCAGCTCCGGCTCGAAATCCATGAAGCCCGCCGCATGGGCGTGGATACCGACGGTCAGGCCGTAGTCCTCTGCCCCAAGCCGCGCGACATGGGCGATCCGGTCGCGAAAGGCCGCCCATTCATCGGCCCCCATCTGTTCCGCCGCCTCTGCACGGCCCGCCGTGGGGGCGCGACGCGGCGAAATGCTGTCGATCAGCACAAGATGCCGCGCGCCATGCGCCACCATTGCCTTGCAGGTGCGCATGGCCCCATCCAGCACGTCATCCCATTGATCGGGATCGTGAAATGCGCGAAACACCACGCCGCCGATCAAGTTCAGCCCATGCTCATCCAGCGCCTCGGCCAGGATGGCGGGGTCTTCGGGCATGAAGCCCACCGGCCCCAGCTCGATGCCGGTATAGCCCGCATCGGCACAATCCTTCAGCACGCTGCGCCAGCTTGGGTTGCGGGGATCATTGGCAAATTCCACACCCCAGGAACAGGGCGCATTGCCGATACGGATGGTCATGAAAACAAACCCTTTTCAGTCATAGGGAACGAGCTGCCAGCGCCCATCGCTGGCCGAGACAAAGGCGGTGTCGATGACGCGGGCCACGGCCAGCCCGTCGCGGAACCTAGGCCAGACCGGTTCACCCGT
The DNA here is from genome assembly GCA_027592105.1 of Pseudomonadota bacterium. GTDB lineage: Bacteria > Pseudomonadota > Alphaproteobacteria > Rhodobacterales > Rhodobacteraceae > Roseicyclus. Next base: position 11,380 of record JAQCLA010000019.1, read on the forward strand.
CTCGATGGCGCGCAGGAAATCGCGCGCTTCGATGATGATCTGGTCCTGATATCCGGTGCCATGGCCCGGCCCCTGGCAAAAACACGCGTAATCGGGATGCGCGGGGCCGGTCAGGATCCGGGTAAAGCCCCGCGTGGCCTCTGGCCCTTCGGCCCGATAGAGCCAGACCGCGTTCTGATCTTCCTGATCAAAGCGGATGGAACCTTTTGTGCCATGAATTTCATAGGCATAGCCCATCTTGCGGCCTGTCGCCACGCGGCTGAAATACAAATGTCCCATCACGCCAGAGGCAAAGCGCACCATCATCTGCGCCTGGTCGTCATTGTCGACCAGCACGGGGCCCGTGGCGCCTTGCCGCGTCCGATGCACGGTTTCGGCCCGCGCGCTCAGCTCGGAGATGGGGCCGATCAGGGCCAGCGCGCAGTTGATCATATGCGGCGCCAGATCGCCCAGACAGCCATTGGGCCGCCCATGACAGCGCCAGTTGGCGGGCATCTCGGGATCGGCCAGGAAATCCTCGGTATGTTCGCCGCGAAACCAGGTGACATCGCCGATCGCGCCATCTGCCAACAGCTGTCGCACGAATTGCGTCGCGGGCGTGCGGACATAGTTGAACCCGATCATGTTGGGCAGGCCCGTGGCGTCGGCTGCGGCGACCATGGCCTGCGCATCCGCCAGCGAGGCCCCCAGCGGTTTTTCGCAAAACACCGGCTTTCCCGCCGCGAGAGCCGCCAGCGCGATGTTGCGATGGGTGGCTTGGGGGGCTGCGATCATCACCGCCTCGACAAGGGGATCGGCCACCAGGTCCTGCCAGCTGGCCGCGGCGCGGGCAAACCCGTAAGCCGCACGGTAGCGGTCCGCAGAGGCCGCGCTGCCCGCCGCGATCATTTCCAGCCGAGGGCGCAGGCCCGTGTCGAACACCGCCCCGACCGAGGCCATGGCCACGGCATGCGCCTTGCCCATGTAGCCGCCGCCGATCAAGCCGATGCCGATTTCCGTCATGGCGCGCCCTTTCCGGCATGATCCGGTTGCAACCGGTTGCAAAATTCGTATCCTGAGTCGCAATGACTTGCAACGGCCAAGCAGGCCCCGCCCCAGCCCGCACACCGAAAGAGAGGGACAGATGACCGAACAGGCCCGCACCATCCGCCTGACCGTGGCCCAGGCCATCACGCGCTACCTGGTGAACCAGTTCATCGAGATCGACGGCGTGCAAACCCGCATCTGCGGCGGGGGCTTCGGGATCTTCGGCCATGGCAACGTGTCCTGCCTGGGCGAGGCGCTGTACCCGCTGCGAGATGTCCTGCCGCTCTATCGCGGGCAGAACGAACAAAGCATGGGCTTTGCCGCCGCCGCCTATGCCAAGTATCACCTGCGCCGGCGCTTCATGTTCTGCACCGCAAGCGCGGGGCCGGGCACCGCCAACCTGTTGACGGCGGCGGCCCTGTGCCATGCCAACCGCCTGCCGATGCTGATGCTGTGCGGCGACACCTTCCTGACCCGCCTGCCCGACCCGGTGCTGCAACAGCTGGAACATTTCGGCAATCCCGCGCTGGGGCTGAATGATGCCTTCAAATCCGTCACCCGCTACTGGGATCGCATCACCCACCCCGCGCAGGTGATCCAGACCCTGCCCGCCGCCCTTGCCACCATGTTGGACTCCGCCGATTGCGGCCCGGCCTTTCTGGCCTTGCCGCAGGAAGTGCAGGGCTGGGCCTATGATTACCCGGTGGAATTCTTTGCCCGCCGCACCCATCGCATCCGCCGCCAAGCGCCCGATGCCGGTGAATTGGCAGATGCGGCCAAGGCGATCCGCAGTGCGAAACGCCCAATGATCATCGCGGGCGGCGGTGTGCAATACGCGGGCGCGGTGGCGGAACTGACCGCCTTCGCCGACCGCCACGCCATCCCCGTGGTGGAAACCATCGCGGGGCGTGCCAACCTCTTGGCCACCCATCCGCTGAATATCGGACCCATTGGCGTCACCGGATCGGACAGCGCCAATGCCATTGCCGAACAGGTCGATGTGATCGTCGCCATCGGCACGCGCTTGCAGGATTTCACCACCGGGTCCTGGACCGCCTTTGCCCGCGACGCGGTCTTGATCGGGGTCAATGTCGGGCGCCATGACGCGATGAAACACCTGAGCCTGCCGGTGGTGGGCGATGCGAAACTGGCGATCACCGCCCTTGATGCGGCACTTGGCGATCACGCGGCCCCCGCCGATTGGGTCGCGGGGGCACAGGCCCTGCGCCGCGACTGGGACGGCTATGTCGACACCAACACCGCGCCGGGCAACCGGCCCAATTCCTACGCGCAGGCCATCGGGGTGGTGAATGCACTCTGCCATCCGCGCGACCGGATCGTGACGGCGGCAGGCGGTCTTCCCGCCGAGGTGACGGCGAATTGGCGCACGCTTGATATCGGCACGGTCGATGTCGAGTTCGGCTTTTCCTGCATGGGCTATGAAATCGCCGGCGGCTGGGGGGCGCGCATCGCGCAATCGGAATGCGAACCCGACCGCGACACCATCGTTCTGGTCGGCGATGGCAGCTACCTGTTGATGAATTCCGACATCTATTCCTCGGTCCTGACACGGAAAAAGCTGATCATCCTCGTGCTGGACAATGGCGGTTTCGCGGTGATCAACAAGTTGCAAAACAACACCGGGCAGCCCGGATTCAACAACCTGATCGCGGATTGCCCGACCATCCCCGACCCTTTCGCGATCGATTTCGAAGCCCACGCCAGATCGATGGGCGCGCATGCCGTCACCGTGGCCAACCCGGCTGCATTGGGCGATGCCTTCCGGGCGGCGAAAGCCGCTGACAAGACCACCGTGATCGTGATGCAGGTCGATCCCCATGACGGTTGGACCACGCAAGGCCACGCCTGGTGGGAGGTCGGCACCGCAGAGGTGTCGGACAGCGACACCGTGCGCGCCAAACATGCCGAGATCGAGGCCACGCGCGCGCGTCAAAGGCGGGGGGTGTGATGGCCGATCTGAACCGCATCAGGGGCAACCGCTTTGTCGTCATCGGCCGGGCAGGCATGGATTTCTACCCCGATCCCCCCGGCACGAAAACCGAAGAGGCCAGCCGCTTTGTCGCTTGCCTGGGCGGGTCATCGGCCAATATCGCGGTGGCCCTCGCCCGGCTGGGCGGGGCGGCCGATCTTGTGACCTGCGTGGCCGATGACGCGATCGGCCGCTTTGCCCTGAACGAGCTGGACAGATACGGCATCGGGCGCGGGCATGTGCGATCTGTCGGGGGCGAGGCGCGCAATTCGCTGGCCGTCGTGGAAACCACCGTCAAAGACCACCAATCGGTCATCTACCGCAATGGCGCGGCCGATTTCGAAATGACCACAGCCGATGTCGAGGCCGTGGATTACGCGGCCTATTCGGCGCTGATCACCACCGGCACCGTGCTGGCCGCCGAACCCTCGCGCAGGGCCGCCTTTCGCGCCTTCGATCTGGCGCGCGCCGCCGGTCTGCCGCTGATCTTCGACATCGACTATCGCCCCTATTCCTGGCCCTCGGCCGAGGTCGCCGCCGAGGTCTATTCCCGCGCGGGCGCGATCTGTGACGTGATCGTCGGCAATGACGTGGAATTCGGCTTCATGGCCGGGGATTACGACAAGGGCCTTGCCAAGGGGCGCGACCTGGTCGCGGGCGGCGCGCAGATCGCGGTCTACAAGATGGGGGAAAAGGGCGCGGTCACACTCACGCCCGAGGGCGAGTTTACCACCGGCATCTATGCCACCACCGCGCTGAAACCGACCGGCGCGGGCGACAGTTTCATGGGCGGGCTGGTCAGCGGCCTCGCCTCTGGCCTGCCGCTGCGCTCGGCGGTGCTGCAAGGATCGGCGGCCGCCGCGATGGTGGTGGCGCGCGTCGGCTGTGCGCCCGCGATGCCGACGCGGGCCGAACTGGAAGATTTCCTCGCCCGTCACGCTGGCCCAAGCGCCGCCTGAAAGGACCAAAGATGCATATCGCCCCCCATGACAACGCCAACCGGCCCATCGTCGATGTGAACGACCCGCTGGTGCCCTTGGTCTATTTCAACATCCTGCATCTGCGGGCGGGCGAAACATTCGACTACCGCGTGCCGGGCTATGAAACCTGCGTGGTGCCCGCAACCGGCACGGTGACGGTCGAGACCGGCGGCGACAGTTTTCGCGACATCGGCCATCGCGGCGTGGATGTCTGGGATGGTGAACCGGAAGGCGTCTATGTGCCGACCGACAGGCCCGCCCGCATCACCGCGCGCACCGACACCGAGGTTTTCGTCGCCGGGGCGCAATTTGACGAGACATTGAAGCCCTTCGCCGTGCGCGCGGGCGATCTTGACCTTGTCCAGTACGGGTCGGATGACACCAAGACCCACCGCAAGATCAAGCATATCCTTGGCGCGGGCCATCATGACCGGGTGGGCCGGTTGTTGGTGTCGGAGCTGTTCACCGTCGGCGCGGGCGGCTGGTCGGGCTTTCCCAGCCACAAGCATGACACCGACCGCCTACCGGAAGAAACGCGGCATGACGAATGCTACAATTTCCGCTTTCGGCCCGATTACGGCTCGGGCCTGCAGATGCTTCAGCGGGTCGATAACGAACAGGGCGATGCCTATCACATCGTGAACCGGTCCACCGTGCTGATAGACAAAGGCTATCACCCCTGCTGTGTGCTGCCGGGCTACGAGATGTATTATTTCACCATTCTGGGCGGCCAGTCGCAGCGCAGCCTGAAACAGTATTTTCAACCCACCCATGCCGCGCAATTGCACACGATCCCCGGCATCATGGACATGGTGGCCAAGTTCAAATGACCATCGCCACGCTATCCGACGTCCTGCGCCCCGCGGTGGCGGGGGACTATGCCGTGCCGGGGCTGGTGTGCCTTGGCTGGGAAGACATGCGCGCCTATGCCATGGCGGCGCAGGCGGAAGGCGCGCCGGTGATCTTGCAAGCCGGGCCATCGTGCCGGGCGCATACGCCCCTGCCGGTTCTGGGCGCGATGATGCGCCACCTAGCCGAAACGGTCAGCGTACCGGTCGTGATCCATCTGGATCACGGCTATACGTTCGAGGACTGCCGCGCCGCCCGCGATGCGGGGTTCACGTCCTTGATGTTCGACGGCTCGCGCCATCCGTTGGCGCAAAACATCCATGAAACCGCCCGCGTGGCCCAACTTGCGCATGAGGCGGGCATATCCTGCGAAGGCGAGATCGGCTTTGTCGGCTATGCGGGCGGCGAAGGATCGGCGGGCACCGACCCGGGCGAGGCCGCGATTTTCGCGCGCGACAGCGGCGTGGACGCCATGGCGATCAGCGTCGGCAACCTGCATCTGCAACAAGATCACCAAGGCGGGCTGGACGAGCCGCGCATCCGCGCGATCGAGGCGGTGACGCAGGTGCCCCTCGTGATCCATGGCGGGTCCGGCGTGCCCTTGGCGCAGCGCGCGCACCTGGCCGCGACATCGCGGATCGCCAAGTTCAACATCGGCACCGAATTGCGCATGGCCTTTGGCCGGGCGCTACGCGATGCTGTGGCCGCAGACCCGGATTTGTTCGACCGCGTGGCGATCCTGAAAGACACCCATGACCCTGTTTTCCAGGCCGCGCGCGCCGTGATGCGTGGGCTTGGCGCAAGCGGAAAGGCATAAGATGACGCTGAAGATCGGACTTTTGGGCTGTGGCCGCATCGGGCAGGTGCATGCCCGCTCGATCAAGGCGCTGGAGGGCGCGCGCGTTGTGGCGGTGGCCGATGCCCTGCCCGAGGCCGCCCGCGCGCTGGCGCAAAGCTGTGCCGCCGAGGTGCGCGATGTAGACGCCATCCTGGCGGCCACCGACATCGATGCCGTGGTGATCGGCACGCCGACCGACAGCCATTTCGACCAGATCATGGCGGCGGCCAAGGCGGGCAAGGCGATCTTTTGCGAAAAGCCGGTCGACATGTCGGTCGCCAATATCCGCGCCTGCCGCGACGTGGTGATGCGCGCGGGCGTGCCCTTTCTGACCGGGTTCAACCGCCGGTTCGACCCCAATTTCGCCAGCATGCGCGCCCGCATTCGGGACGGGGCCATCGGCGCGGTGGAACTTGTGACCATCACCTCGCGCGATCCCGCGCCGCCGCCGGTGTCCTATATCGAACGCTCCGGCGGGCTGTTTCGCGACATGATGATCCATGATTTCGACATGGCGCGTTTCCTGGTGGGCGAAGATTTCGTACGCCTGCACGCGGTCGGATCGGCGCTGGTCGACCCGGCCATCGGGGCTGCGGGCGATGTCGACACCGCCGCCGTGATCCTAACCACGGCCAGCGGCAAGATCTGCCAAATTTCCAATTCGCGCCGCGCCGCCTATGGCTATGATCAGCGCATCGAGGTGCATGGCGCGCAGGGCATGTTGCGGGCCGAAAACCAGTTGGAAAGCACCGTCGAACTGGCCACCGACCAAGGGTTCCGCCGCGATCCGGCGCAGCATTTTTTCCTGGAACGCTACGAGGCGGCCTACCTAGCGGAAATGCGCGCCTTCTTGCAGGCCGTGACCACCGGCAGCGCCGCAGATCCGGGGATCGAGGATGGGTTGCAGGCGCAGATCCTGGCCGATGCCGCCAGCCTGTCGCGCGAGACCGGCCAGCCGGTGGATCTTGCTAAGGGCTGACGCGCGGGCGGCGGCAGCCCCCCAGGCACGGATACGGCTAGCCCTTGTCCGTGTCGGTTGGATCAAGCCGCCACGTCACGAACAACGACCAAGCCAGATAGCCGCCGATCGCGGCGAACAGATAGGCCCAGACCCGGTTGTCATGGGCCCATTCCACCCCGGCCCAGCCAAACGGGGCCGCGACCAGCAGGGCGCGCCGCCAGGCGGGGCGAAAAAACGGGTGCGAGGGATCGATCAGGCGCATCTGGGTGTTAATTTCCACTGAGAAGTGACCCGGGTTTTCCATCGAGAAGTGACCCATCTCTGATTATGGATTTCGTGTCAGTTGCGGGTCAAGGGCGAGCTTTCCTCCTTCTGTTTTCGGGTGGCTGCGGCTGAGCTTGCTTTGAAGCGGAAGCTGTCGTTTCCGGTTTCGAGGATGTGGCATCGGTGGGTGAGGCGGTCGAGCAAGGCCGTTGTCATTTTGGCATCGCCGAAGACCGTGGCCCATTCGCTGAAGCTCAGGTTTGTCGTGATGATGACGCTGGTTCGCTCGTAGAGCTTGCTGAGCAGATGGAACAGCAGCGCCCCGCCCGATGCACTGAACGGCAGGTAGCCAAGCTCGTCGAGGATGACGAGGTCCAGCTTTGTCAGGCTTTCGGCGATATGCCCGGCCTTCCCTTTGGCCTTCTCCTGCTCAAGGGCATTGACCAACTCGATGGTGGAGAAGAAGCGGACCTTACGACGATGGTGCTCGACGGCCTGGACGCCAAGGGCGGTAGCGACGTGCGTCTTGCCGGTGCCCGGGCCGCCGATAAGGACGACGTTCTGGGCAGCATCCATGAACTCGCAACGGTAGAGGGTCCGGACGGTGGCCTCGTTGATCTCGCTGGCTGCAAAGTCGAAGCCGGAGAGATCCTTATAGGCCGGGAAGCGTGCAGCTTTCATGTGGTAGGCAATGGAGCGCACTTCCCGCTCGGCCAGTTCAGCCTTCAGCAATTGGGCGAGCATCGGAACCGCAGCGACAAAGGCTGGTGCGGCCTGTTCCATCAGGTCGGTGACGGCTTGG
>JAQCLA010000312.1 GCA_027592105.1 Pseudomonadota bacterium
CATCATCTCGACCGCGCAGCAGGCAAGGCCGAAGGTCATCCAGTGCAACGACCCCGTGCGCGCCCAGTTTATGATGTCCTCGGTCGAGGTGACGAGGAAACCCTTATCCTGCAGATCGCGGTTCAACGCGGCTGTCGTGACCTCAAGATCGGGACCGGTGGTGTTGATGCCCGTGCTCACTCCCATTCCAGCGCCCCTTTCTTCCACTCATAGGCAAAGCCGATCGTCAGCACGCCCAAGAATACCATCATCGACCAGAACGCCAGATCGCTCAAACCCGGAAAGGCCACCGCCCAAGGAAACAAAAACGCGATCTCGAGGTCGAAGATGATGAACAAAATCGACACGAGATAGAATCGCACATCGAATTTCATCCGCGCATCATCGAAAGCGTTGAAGCCGCATTCATAGGCCGAGAGTTTTTCGGGGTCGGGGTTTTTCACCGCAACGACAAGGGCCGCAAGGATCAAAACAAGGCCAAGCCCAATGGCAAGGGCCAGAAAAATGAGGATCGGGGCGTAATCTGACATGAGCGCGGTCATGGGTATCCCTTGGCTCGTCCCTGGGGTGGTCTGTGGCGCGGGGCGCGATACCCCGCCGGTCCGGTCGCTTTCGGGTTGATTTACGCCGCCCTCTGCGAGGGGTCAACGGGGCGAGGTGCGGCAAAACGGGGGGGAGGGCCATCTGAGATGGACGCGCCTTGCCATGATAAGATAGATGACATGGGTAACCATCCATGCCGAGGACGCCCAATGCCCATGACGACCACCACCCGCCGCCGCGCCGCATTCGCCCTGCTCACAGCGATTGGCGCGATCACCATCTGGGCTTGGCAAGATGGTGCGCTGGCGCAAATGGCGGGCCATGGCCATGGGATGCATCAACATGGCGCGGGCGGCATGATGGGTCATGATATGGCCAACATGCCCGGCCTGCGCGGTTTGGATGCCACGGATCAAGAAAGCGCAGAGTTGGCGGTAATGTTTCAAAAATTCACCACGATCAGCCGGACGGTTGAAAACCTTCCCGATGGGATCCGCACGGTGACAGGCGCAAGCGACCCAGAGGTGATGGATGCGTTGATGTCCCATGTCGCAGGCATGATCGCGCGCGTCGAACAAGGGCGCGACCCGCAGATTTTCATCCAAAGCCCGACGCTCGACATCTTTTTTGCGCGTGGCGACACGCTCGAGACCGTGATCGATTACACCGACGCGGGCATCGTGGTGACCCAAACCAGCACAGATCCCGAACTGGTCGCAGCGCTCCATGCCCATGCCGCCGAAGTCACCGCCATGGTCGATCGCGGCATGGCGGCGGTCCATGAGATGATGATGGGCGGCAAACCCTAAAGCGTGCGCGAAAACCCGGCCCGCAACTCCCGCCGCAAGATCTTGCCGCTGGCCGATTTCGGCACGCTTGCGACAAAACGATATTCGGACGGGCGCTTGTAGCTGGCCAGACATGCGCTGACATGGGCGTGCAGGATGTCAGCATCGCAAGCCGCATCGGGGGCAACGACGATAAATGCGATGGGCACCTCGCCCGCCTCTTCATCGGCGCGCCCGATCACGGCAGCATCGGCCACGGCGGGATGGGTGCACAGGGCCGCTTCCACCTCGGCGGGTGCGACTTGGAACCCCTTGACCTTGATCAGCTCTTTCAGCCGGTCGCGGATGAACATGAAGCCATCCGCGTCGATGATGGCCAGATCGCCGGTGCGCAACCAACCATCCTGCGTCATGGTTTCGGCGGTGGCGCCAGGGTTGTTGAGATAGCCCTTCATCACCTGCGGGCCGCGAATCCAAAGCTCCCCCTCCGTACCGGGGGGCAGATCGCGCAAATCGGTCGGATCGACGATCCGGCATTCAGTCAGCGGCACTGCCTGCCCGCTGGAGCCGTGCCGGATGTCATCGGCCACGGTCATATGCGAAATCGGGCTGAGCTCGGTCATGCCATAGCCCTGCACGGCGCGCGCGCCGAACCGCGCGGCGATGGCTTTCTCGGTCTCGGCGCCCAAGGGGGCGGCGCCTGAGAAAATCTCGACCACGCTGCCGATATCATGCTGATCGACCAACGGATGCTTGGCGAGCGCCAGCGCCACGGGCGGCACGATATAAAGCCGCGTCGCGCGATGGGTCTCGATCAGGCGCAAGAACAGCTCCAGATCAAAGCGCGGCATGGTCACCAGCTGCGCGCCTTGCTGCAGAAACAGGTTCATCAAGACCGTCATCCCGTAGATATGGAAGAACGGTAAAAAGGCGATGGCGACATCTTGCGGCGTCAGACCCGACACCGCGGCCGATTGGGTGACATTGGCCACGAGATTGCGATGGGTCAGCATCACCCCCTTGGGCCGCCCCGTGGTGCCCGAGGAATAGGGCAGCACCACGATATGAGTATCCGGATCGATCGGGGCTTGCTCAAGCAAGGGTTGGCCCATCACATCCTCAAGGCTCAATCCAGCCTGTGCCCCGATCACCACGATATCGCGGACGCCTGTAGCTTCTGCAGCCTTGCGCGCGATCTCTGCAAATGCGGGGACAGTAACCAGCATCACCGCGCCGGCATCGTTGAGCTGATAGGTGATCTCAGGTGCCGTGTAGCTTGGGTTGATCGTGGTCACCGTGCCACCGCCCCATGCCACGCCATGAAACACCACCGGGTAATCGGGCATGTTCGGCGCCAAGATCGCAACCGTGCCGCCGGGCAAGACGCCGCGTTCGGTCAACCCACCGGCCAAGCGCTGGATCCGGTCGATCAACTGACCCGCGCTCATCGCCTGCCCGCTCGGCCCATCGATAATGGCAGGCGCGTCCCGTCGACCGACCAACCCCTCCATCAGCTTTTGGGTGATCGATACAACGTCGATCGCCACCGCATCATGCCGATTTGGATAGAATGTCATCACGTCCCTCCCGTCGCACGACAGGTCAGATGCTGCCCTGCGTGCCTCCCGGAGATCACGCTAACACGGGCGCGGGGTCAGATGTCCAGCACAACCGTTCCCAGCTTGTCGCCTGCCGCGACCAGATCATGGGCCGTGGCGCAATCGGCCAGCCCACCACCGGACACAACCGCATGGCTGAGCACGCCGGCCTCCAACCAAGCACT
>JAQCLA010000313.1 GCA_027592105.1 Pseudomonadota bacterium
GAATTGGGCCGATGATCACGCGCTGACCGTGGTGATGGCGGCCAAGGGTTATCCCGGCGCTTATGCCAAGGGCAGCGTGATCGCGGGATTGGAAGGCCTGCCCGAGGACTCGCACCAGATGGTCTTTCACGCAGGCACCAAAGCCGTAGATGGCACGATCCGGGCCGATGGTGGGCGCGTGCTGAACGTGACGGCGCGGGGCGCAACCCTGCAAGAAGCGCGCGACCGCGCCTATGGGATGGTCGCACAGGTCGATTGGCCCGAAGGCATCTATCGCCAAGATATCGGATGGCGGGCGCTGTAACAGGGTGGTGTGCCGTGAGAGGCGCACCGCCCCCGTCACGCCACCCAGCGCGCGTAATCCGATACCAACAGATGCATGGGCGCCTCATCCTCGTCGATGGCGACGAAGCGGCCGATGGGGTCGCGGAACCAATTGTCGGTTTCGTCATCATTGACGGTCGAGACCTCGCCGATCAGCACATCACCCCCGTCGCCCCAAAAGGCGTGCCAATCGCAGGGCATCAAGGTGACGCTTTCGCCGGGGGCCAGCATCAACACTTCGCCCGGGGCGTAATCGCGCGCGATCCCGTCGCACATCACGCGGCCGCCAGTGTTTGCGTCGAATGACCCATCCGGGGCCGCGCCGTAAAGCTCGACCGCCAGGGTTGCCCCGCCGCGGTTGATGATGTCCTCGGCCTTGAGGTAGTGGCGATGCATCGGCGACAGCTGATCTTGCTTGGAAATCAACAGCTTTTCCGCATAGCACATGCCGCCGCCCCGCTGCAGATCGGCCAGCCGCCCATTGCGCAGCGTGAACAGGAACAGGCCCATCTCATCGTATCGGCCTTGCCCGTAATCGGTGATGTCCCAGCCCATGCGCCCCGCGATTACGGCACCTGCGATGTCGCGGTTCGCGCGCATCTGGTCAGGGGTCCAATAAGCGAAGGGCGGCAGGACGAACCCGAACGAGCGGATGAAATCATCCGCCTCGGCCATGATCGCATTGATGGTGGATCGTTTCATGCCAAGCGCCCTCTCCCGATGCTGGTGATGACCTGCACCGAGTCGCGGCGGGAACTCAACCCCGCCGCGCGCCGGGGCTTAGCGGCAAGGTGCCACGAAATAGCCGCCGCGCCCGTCGGCATAGGCGCATTCGTTTGTCGTTTGGTTTTGCGCCACCACGGAACCGGCTGCCGCGCCACCGATGACGGCCAGCGCCGTCCATTGCGGATTGGCATCGGTCAACTCGGCCACGGCAAGCCCAGCAGCGCCACCCAAAACCGCGCCAAGGGCCGCTTGATTTTGCGGTGTCGGCTGGCAGGCAGACACCAATACAACGGCCACGATCAGGGCCGTGCCAATCTTCAGACGCATAACTTCATCCTTCCTGTGCATCGACCAAGGTCGATGGCATGACACACGCAACAGGATGAACCTAACAACAAAGCCCGCCGCACCATAGGCGCGACGGGCTGAGCGTTGCCGTGACCGGCGGATTTACGCCGCGCGGGCGGTCAAGACATCATCGACCTGCTTTTGCGCGCCGGCCTCGTCCACGCCTTTGACGGCGGCCAACTCGCGGGTCAGCCGCTCAAGCGCGGCTTCGTAAAGCTGACGCTCGGAATAGGATTGCTCGCGCTGGTCGTCGGCGCGGTGCAGGTCGCGGACCACTTCGGCGATCGAAATCAGATCGCCGGAATTGATCTTTTGCTCATATTCCTGCGCCCGACGCGACCACATCGCGCGCTTGACGCGGGCCTTGCCCTTGAGCGTTTCCATCGCCTTCGACACGATATCGGGCGAGCTGAGCGAGCGCATGCCGATCTCGACCGCCTTGGCGGTCGGAACGCGCAATGTCATCTTGTCCTTTTCGAAGGAAATGACAAAGAGCTCCAGCCGCAGGCCTGCGATTTCCTGCTCCTCGATCGAGACGATCTTGCCGACCCCATGTGCGGGATAGACGACATAATCGTTCGGGGTGAACTCTTGCGATTTCCGGGCCTTCGTCATTCTTGCTTTCCTTTCGCTCCCCCGGCGATAGCGCAACAAAAACCACCGAGGAAAACAGAGGTTTTCCACAAGCGGTTGAGATGCGCGAAAAAGCCGGACAGGTTGGCAGACCTGCGATGGGTTACGGACAGTCGATTACAGAACTGTCATATAGCACGACAAAGCGCTGATTTCCAGTGATCTGCGCGGCCCACACGCGGTTCCCCAACAAATTCAGGGTCTCACACGGCCTAAACCCGCCGCAAAAGCGGTGTTTGCAGGCCGAATCGGCTTCTCTCAGCCGCCTGCGCCGGGGGATTCGGACAACAGCCCCATCTTGTCGGGCTTGCCATCCATCTCTTCGGAACCGGGCAGCGGGTCTTTGCGGGTAACGATCACCGGCCACATTTCAGAGTACTTGCGGTTGAACTCAACCCACTTCTCCATATCCGGCTCGGTATCGGGGCGGATCGCATCGGCGGGGCATTCGGGTTCGCACACACCACAATCGATACATTCATCGGGATGGATCACGAGCATGTTCTCGCCCTCGTAGAAGCAATCCACGGGGCAGACCTCCACGCAATCGGTGTATTTGCAGGCGATGCAATTTTCCGTCACGACATAGGTCATCAATCATCCTCGGCTTATCGACACGGCGTCTGCTACGACAGCGTTCCAGCCTTTGCAAGGGCTGGAGCGCTGCACAAGCTTTGCGCGAGTGTAAACTTGAGTTTACACGTTTCAAGCGATTTCTTTGCGACAGTTTTACCTTAGGCGTCCGGGCCTTGGTCATCTTGAAAGGCATCGAGGGCGCGCCGATCACGCTTGGTGGGGCGCGGGCCGACGCGGGCCAGCTCGGGCGCGCCGGGTTCAGGGTCGGGTGTGAGATCCTCGAACAAACCCTGTGCCTCGCTAGCCGGACCCCGGCGCAGTCCAAGCGCCGTGATCTTGATCACACGCACACGCGCGCCTTGCGCAAAGGTCAGCACATCACCCGGCCTGACCGATGTCGCAGCTTTGCTGACCCGCTGGGCATTCACCCTGACCTGACCATCGGTGACGACGCGGCTGGCCAAGCTGCGGGTTTTGAAAAACCGCGCCTGCCACAACCACTTGTCC
>JAQCLA010000314.1 GCA_027592105.1 Pseudomonadota bacterium
GCAGATCGAACCACCGCTCATCCGACCAGCGTGACCAACCACGCGCCAATAGCACCGACAAGATGAAGGAGGGCAAAACGAAGATGCAAATCGACAAGGCCCCGATCCAAAGCCCCGACATGCGCCAGCCCACCAGCGCCACGAAGATGGTGTTCGGCCCCGGCGCGGCCTGCGCAAGCGCGAAAAGTGCGGCGAATTCCTCGGCGCCGATCCAGCCGTTCTCGACCACGACGACCCGCTGCAACTCGGCCACCACGACATAGATGCCGCCGATCGCCATCAGCGATTGCAACAAGAGATGCCCAAATAGGCTGAGGATCGCGTCATCCATGCGCGCGCCTCCGCCACCATGTCAGCGCGATGGAAACCGGGCCAAGCACGCCCAACACCCAGATCAAGGGCATGCGGAACCACGCGATGCCGATCAAGACCAATAACCCGATCCCGATGGCCACCGGATTGGCGCGCTGCGGCCAGAAAAGCCGCGCTGTGATCGCGATCAAAAGCCCTGCCGCCGCCGCCGCAATGGCGCGCACCGCCCCCTCGACGGCGGGAAGATGCGAGAAACCGGCATAAAGCGTGCCCAAAGCCAGCACCAAGATCACCGGTAACAACAAAAGCCCCAGAACCGAGACAAAGGCCCCCGATAGCCCACAGGTGCGCATGCCCAAGACCATCGACATATTCACGATATTGGGGCCGGGCAGCACTTGGCACACGGCCAGAAGTTCGGTGAATTCCTCTTGTTCGAGCCATGCGCGCTTGCGCACCACCTCATGCACGAACACGGGCAAAACACCGCCGAAGCCGGTGACGCCAACGATCAGGAAACAGCGAAACAGCCCCTTTCGCGTGATGCCGCGCTGCGTCAGATCACGCGACGGCGCATCGGTGCTTGGCACCGCAAATGTGTCAGGGGACAAGATCAATCATCCATCAAGATTGCCCGCAAAGGCAAAGGCAAGACGGCCAGTCAGCAGGGCGCCAGCCGACCGCCGGGCAGGCGCAAATCCTTGCGGATACAGCTGAATTCTGTCGGATACATGACACCGCGTCAAGCAGCGGGGTACGCAAACCCCGCCCTTTGATCAATTGGCGGCACCACCTGCAAAGGCGTTGCCGTTTTTCCAATCGCAAGGCGCCTCCTGCATCTCCAGATGCAGGCCGTTGCCGGTGTAAGGGTTGGCGCGCGCCACCGCATCATTCAGCTCGATCCCCAAGCCCGGCGCGCTCGGCGCATCGACAAAGCCGCCTTCGACCTTGGGCCGACCCGTCACCAGCGCCTCGTGGAAGGGTGTTTCGATCGCCTCGACCATCAACAGGTTCGGACAGGCCACGCCCAGATGCACATTGGCCGCCCATTCGACGGGTCCGGCGTAAAGATGCGGCGCGATTTGCGCGCCATGCGCCTCGGCCAGAAGGGCGATCTTGCGCCCCTCCCAGATACCGCCCGCGCGGCCCAAGGCGGGCTGCACGATCCGAACGCCTGCGCGCAATGCGGCCATGAATTCCATCTTGCCGCAAAGCCGTTCGCCGACCGCGATGGGAATGGATGTCGCGCGCGCCACCTCGGCCAGCCCTGCGATGTCATCGGGGGGAATGGGTTCTTCATACCATAGGGGATCATGCAGCTCGAGCGCGCGGGCAAGCCGGATCGCATGGCCCGGCGTGAACTGGCCGTGGGTGCCAAACAAAAGATCGGCCCGGTCGCCCACCGCTTGCCGGATCAAGCCGCAAAACGCGGCAGACCGCATGATATCGGACATGGCGGGCGCATGCCCACCCCGGATCGTGTAGGGGCCTGCGGGGTCGAATTTGACGGCTGTCCAACCTTCGGCCACACGGGCAGCGGCGGCCTCGGCCTGTGCGGGGCCGTCGACCCAAAAGCTGGGGCTTTCGCGGCCCGGCGCGGGATAAAGATAGGTATAGGCCCGCACCCGGGCGTTCATCTGTCCACCCAAGAGCGCCCAAACAGGCCGCTCGCGCGCTTTACCCAAGATATCCCAACAGGCCATCTCAAGCCCGGCAAATGCACCGAATGCTGTAGGATCGGGCCGTTGGGTAAAGCCCGACGACCAGACGCGGCGCGACATCAACTCGATATTCTCGGGGTTCTCGCCTGCCATATGGCGGGCAAAGACATCTTCGATCACACCATGCATGGCCTTGGGGCCAACGGCGGCGGCGTAGACCTCGCCCAAGCCCGAAATGCCGCAAGCCGTAGTGAGGCGCACGATCAGCCAGTAGCGCCCACCCCAACCGGGCGGTGGCGGGGCCACGGTGAAAATCTCGATATCGCTGAGCCGCATCGCATCCTCCCTTGCGCCAACAAGGGCGAGGCTATCGCGGCATGACACACGCCACCAGTGCGAAGGCGACACGCGAAAGCATCATTGCGCCGCGCAATCAGGTTCCCGGCGCGCTTTCGCGATAGACGCCTTGCGCCTCAAGCGCGTCGATCACCTCGGCGGGCATGTATTCCTCGTCGTGGCGAGCCAAGATCTCAGTCGCCTCGAACACGCCATTGACCAGCCGTCCGGTGCCGACCATCCCCTGCCCCTCGCCGAAAAGATCGGGCAAGATCCCGGTGTAGGTCACGGGAATTTCAGCACCGCCATCGGTGACCATGAAATGGATCGTCTCGCCTGCGTCGCGCACAAGGCTACCCTCGGCGACCAAGCCACCGATACGGAAAACCTCATTGGGCGACGGCGGGTTTTCCGCCACTTCCGAAGGGGGACGAAAAAAGTTGATCCCGTCGCGCATCGCATAGCCAATCAGCGAGGCCGATAGCACAAGCGCCAAGGTCGCCAGCATGACGATCTGAATACGACGTTGTTTCTTCAACCCCCGCATCGGCGGCCTCCCTCATCATCGGTTCACGCTCAAGCGCGGTTGCGCACAATCTGTGCGCGAATGTCTCGCTTGTGAAGGGGGCGCGGCAATTTGGGCCGCAACGCCCGCATCACGCCACAGGCGCGCTTTCAAACTCGATCCGGCGGCGCAGGAATTGCGTGGCCTTGTTCGACACCGATTTCGGATCACCCGTGGTCAAGAATTTCGCCCCCTGCCCCGCGCCAATCTTGCCCGGATGACGCGCAAGGTAATCGG
>JAQCLA010000315.1 GCA_027592105.1 Pseudomonadota bacterium
TCAACTCAGAGCCATAGCTTGCGACCACCATCCCATCGCGCCCAATCGAAATACCAGTTAGGGGAACCCCCTCGCTACCTGGATTAATTTGTAGAGGCTGCAACGCCGACGAACCGCTGGCCAGACCACCTTCGCCTGGAACGCCAAGCAAGTAAGAGCCATCGTTGCTGCGAATGAAGCCTTCAGCATCGAGACTGAATTCACCGACACGCGTGTAGGCCAAGCTTTCGCCAGCGTCGCCTGTGCTATCGGGCCGGGCCACGGCAAACATGCCGTTCCCGGAAATGCCGAGGTTCAAAACCCCTTCGCGCGTCATCAAGTTGCCCTGTGCTTGGCTTCGGCGCGTGCCTTCCAGCATGCTACCAAGACCAGGCGAGTTCGCCGATGCAGATTCAGGCGTGCCAGAGCTGAAAAGATCGGCAAATGTCGTATCGCTTTTCTGGAACGCGGTCGAACTCGAGTTCGCCACGTTGTTGGAGATCACCCCCAACGCATGCATCGCGGTCGTCATCCCAGATAAGATTGTTCCGTACATCTTGTTCACTCCATTCGTGAAACGATTCTGGCTCTCTCTGCAGAGATCGTGCCAAGCAATCCCACGAAGTGCGTTTGAACGTCATTTTTTTGATGCTGTCTTTTTCGCGGCTCGCGCCGTGGGCTTTGAAGCGGCTTCTTCAATTGGCGCGACAAGCTCGGCTGACTTGGCTTCAATAAGCTTGCGAGCATCCTCTTCATGCACCTGAATGGTGGTCCCCGCGAAAAAGCGCATGCCATTGACCTCGGTTTCTTCAAGAATACGGACCTTGGTCCAGCTTTCACCCTCGGGTGCTGGTGCGGGGCCAGCCTCTTGATCTTCTATTGCCGCGTGTTCCAACGGGGCCGCCTGTGCCGCTTTTATAGTCTTAGCTGCCTCCAGTTCGGCATCTTGGGCTGGGGCCAAAACAGGCTGCGCATGCAGCACGGCTTGCAAGCTGAGCAGACGCTGTCGGACGATCCAACTTTGTGCCGCGATATTTCCCAGACGCGAGGCCTCGCCGGTTTCGCTCTTCAAACGTTGGCGCAACACGGCAAGTGCGGCTTGTGGGTCGAGGTCTTTGACCGAGTTTAGCCATAGCTTTCGCAGCTTCGTCAGCGGAGCTGACAAACGAGGCAAGATCGTTGGCTGGGCGGATTGCGGGGCACGCTGTGTCAATTTTTTTCCTCCGAATGATCAACTTGGCATCGCACTTGCAAAAACCGGTCCAAGACACGCTGCCCGCATTGCGCGGCACTCGTAAGGGAAAATAGGAATGCAAGGGATCAAGTCACATCTTGGCGCACATGCAACGTCTTTGACGCTGCGGGCGTCGCGCAATGATATCCTCGCGTCAAATATCGCGAACGCAGCGACCCCGAACTACAAGGCGCGCGACCTCGACTTCAAGGCCGAGTTTGATCGCCTTGAAGGGATTAAGGGCGATCTTGCCACGACCGATCCGCGCCATTTGCCGACGATGCAATCCGCGCGGATCTCTGCGCTCCAATACCGCGTTCCGATCAATCCGTCGATGGACGGCAATACCGTCGAGATGTCGGTCGAACAGATGCAGTTCTCGGAGAACGTGCTGCGCTACCAAACCTCTTTGAGCCTCATCAATCGCAAAATTTCCGGACTGACCTCCGCGATCAAGGGAGAGTGACAATGGCCGAAATTCGTAATGTCTTTGACATCGCCGCACGCGCCATGGGGGCGCAGCTGACACGCCTGAACACAGTCGCCTCCAATATCGCGAATGCGCAATCCGTCGCGACGCGCGAAGAAGATGCCTATCGCGCAATCAAGCCGATCTTCGCTGCACGCTACGCTGCGAATTTCAGAAACTCAGGCCTTTCCACAGTGGATGTCGAGGGACTCTACGAGGTGGAAACAGCGCCGCAGAGAATCTTTCAGCCCGATCATCCGAAAGCAAACGAAGATGGCTTCATTTTTGCAGCAGCGGTGAACACGGATGAGGAGCTGGTCGAGATGCTCGAAGCGTCGCGGCAATATGAAAACAACCTCGAAGTGGTTTCGACCCTGCGGTCTTTGATGGCACGCACGGCGAATATGGGCCGCTAAGAGACGTAGAGGGGACACTGCGATCATGACCAATCCGATCGATCAGAACACTCAGGCCATCTTTGACAAGCTGGGTATCTCAACACAGGCAAATCTAGCCGAGCGGGCGACCAAAACCGAGCTTGGGCAAAAGGATTTCCTTAAGCTGATGACGGCGCAATTGCAAAATCAAGATCCGTTCGCACCGATGGAAAACGGCGATTTCATCGCCCAGATGGCGCAATTTTCGACTGTCTCGGGTATCGAGCAGATGAACCAAGGGCTCACCGGGCTCGTCGACCAGATGCGTCAGATGCGGATCGCGACGGCCTCGAACCTTCTCGGCCACTCGGTGCTTGTGCCTGGCAACCTTGCCAGGGCTGACGCGGATGGTGAGATCCATGGCGTCATTGATCTTCCACAAGCCTCGTCTTCGACCCGCGTAAGCTTCAGCGACGCCGAGACGGGCGAGCTTTACCACACGCAGAATGTTGGCGCACAGGGCAAAGGCCTTGTCGGATTTAGCTGGCGCGACCTGCCGCCCGCCGTGATCGAAGGCCGTCGCGCGATCAAGATCGACGCGACGGTCGACATGGGTGAGGGCGAAGAGACGCTAGGCCCATCGGTCTATGCCAAGGTTCTGGCCGCCGCCGCCGGTAGCGCGTCCGCCGATGGTGTGATGCTCGACGTCCAAGACTACGGCGAAGTCACCGTGACCGACACCACCCGCTTCCGCTGATCCATTGCTCTGGCGCAAAGCGCCGCCCCGCCTGAAAGGAACGTTTCATGTCTTTCTATACCGCACTCACCGGCTTGAACGGCGCGCAGGCCGATATTTCGGCCACCTCGAACAACATCGCCAACGTGGGTACCACGGGCTTCAAACGGTCACGCGCGGAATTCGGCGACATTTTCGCTACCTCGCCATTGCAGAACGCATCATCCTCGATTGGTTCGGGTGCGATCCTCAAGGGCATCAAGCAGCAGTTCACGCAAGGTAACATCGCCTCGTCGCTGAACG